>NZ_JBTVVN010000009.1:0-121766 GCF_054819755.1 Clostridium sp. DL1XJH146 | reverse complement strand
AGCCCTTTGTGGCTCGTTTTTTCATTAAAAAAATAAAAAACTGAGGCTATCTCAGTTTTCTATTCTGAGACAGCCCCTTTATTTATTACTAATTATTTTTTGTTTTTAACTTGCGCCTGTGCAGCAGCCAATCTTGCAATTGGAACTCTAAATGGAGAACAAGAAACATAATTCAATCCAATATTATGACAGAATTCAACTGATGCAGGATCTCCACCATGCTCACCACAAATTCCTAGTTTAATATTCTTTCTCTTTTCTCGGCCCTTTGTACATGCCATTTCTACTAACTGCCCTACCCCTGTTTGATCAAGTTTTTGGAATGGATCTGATTCATATATTTTCTTATCGTAGTAATCTCCTAAGAACTTACCTGCATCATCTCTAGAGAAACCAAATGTCATTTGAGTTAAATCATTTGTTCCAAATGAGAAGAATTCAGCTTCTTCAGCTATTTGGTCAGCAGTTAATGCGGCTCTTGGAATTTCTATCATAGTACCAACCATATATTTTATTTCTATACCTGATGTTTCTATAACTTTATCAGCAATTTTTACAACTACATCTTTTACATATTTTAATTCCTTGACTTCTCCAACTAGAGGTATCATTATTTCAGGTACTATGTCGTATCCTTTTTCTTTTTTTACTTGAATAGCAGCTTCTATAATAGCTCTAGTTTGCATTTCAGCCATTTCAGGATAAGACACTGCTAAACGGCAACCTCTATGACCCATCATTGGATTAAATTCATGCAAAGATTTAATTGTTATATTTAATTCTTCAAATCCTAAACCCATTTCTTTAGCTAATTCTTTAATATCCTCTTCATCTTGTGGTAAGAATTCATGTAATGGTGGATCTAGTAATCTAACTGTTACAGGTCTTTCTTCCATTGCTTCATATATTCCCACAAAATCTTGTTTTTGCATAGGCAATAATTTTTCTAATGCCCTTTTTCTTTGTTCTACAGTTTTTGAAACAATCATTTCTCGTACAGCTGCAATTCTAGCCTCATCAAAGAACATATGCTCAGTTCTACATAATCCTATACCTTCTGCTCCAAATTCTACTGCTTGAGCAGCATCCTTAGGTGTATCAGCATTTGCTCTTACTTTTAATTTTCTAATTTCATCAGCCCAACTCATAAATACTCCAAAAAATCCTGTGATTTCAGGAGACACTGTTTTAATTGCCTCTCCATATACATTACCTTTTGAACCATCTAAAGAAATATACTCACCTTCTTGATATGTTTTATCTCCAACGGTAAAGCTTTTTGTTTTTTCACTTACATTAAGCTCTCCACAACCAGCTACACAACACTTACCCATGCCTCTTGCAACAACAGCAGCGTGAGATGTCATTCCACCCCTAACTGTTAATATACCCTCAGCAGCAGCCATACCTTCTATATCTTCTGGAGAAGTTTCTAATCTAACTAAAATAACTTTTTCTCCTGCATCATGATGCTCCTTAGCATCTTCTGCAGTAAAGTATATTTTACCACAAGCTGCACCTGGAGAAGCTGGTAACCCTTTAGCAATAGGTACAGATTTATTTAATTCTGAAATATCAAAAGCTGGATGCAATAAAGAATCAAGCTGTTTTGGATCTACTTTTAATATAGCTTCTTCTTTAGATATCTTTCCTTCTTCTACTAACTCAACGGCTATTTTCAAAGCTGCTGGAGCTGTTCTCTTACCATTTCTTGTTTGTAGAAAGTATAGTTTGCCTTGCTCAATAGTAAACTCCATATCTTGCATATCTTTATAATGGTCTTCTAATTTTTGAGCTAATTCCATAAATTCTTTATATACTTCTGGCATTACATTTTCAAGCTTACTTATTGGCTGTGGAGTTCTAATACCAGCAACAACATCTTCACCTTGAGCATTTATCAAGTACTCACCAAATATTAATTTTTCACCTGTTGCAGGGTTTCTTGTAAAGGCAACCCCTGTTCCAGAAGTGTTTCCCATATTTCCAAATACCATACATTGAACGTTTACAGCAGTTCCCCAACTACCAGGTATATCATTTAATCTTCTATAAACAATCGCTCTTGCATTATTCCATGATGCAAACACAGCTTTTACAGCTTCCATTAATTGCTCTTTTGGTTCTTGTGGAAATTCTTTTCCCATTTCTTTTTTATAAAGTACTTTATATCTATCAACTACCACTTTTAAATTATCTGCTGTTAAATCAGTATCATAACGTGCATCATTCTCTTCTTTAACTGCATCTAAGATATCTTCAAATTTTCTTTTTTCAATACCTATTGCAACATCTGAAAACATTTGAATGAATCTTCTATAAGAATCATAAGCAAATCTTTCATTATCAGTTAATTTAGCTAACCCTTTTACAGAATCATCATTTAAACCAAGATTTAAAATTGTATCCATCATTCCAGGCATAGACATTCTTGCACCTGACCTTACAGATACCAATAGAGGGTTTTCTAAATCACCAAATTTTTTACCTGTAATCTCTTCAGTTGTTTTCAAAGCAACTTCAATTTGTTCTTCGATTAGGCTTGATATTACTTCCCCATCCTCATAGAATTGAGTACAAGCATCTGTTGAGATTGTAAATCCTTGTGGTACAGGTAAACCTAAATTAGTCATTTCTGCTAAATTGGCACCTTTACCACCGAGTAAATTCTTCATACCTTTATTTCCTTCTGAAAATAGGTACACATACTTTTTTGTATCCATAGCTTACATCCCCTTATCTTAAATTTGATTTATGTTTAGAGTGAATTTTTAGAAATTCTACCCTTTAATACCATAACTAAATAAATCAAAAATTCAATAACCCTTCTCCGAGTTTGACGAAAACTTTTGTTATATTTGTTTTTGAAAGTTTTCCTACCACTTTAATTATTTCTTTATTATCTTGAATAATTTTTTCAACCACTGGTAGACTGTCAACTTCATGAGATATTATTTTTTTAGCTGCCTTATATGCACTATCTTTTTCTTCTACGTATACGATATTTGGCATTCTTGTCATAATTATACCTACAGGTACTTTATTTATATCTGTTTTCCCCATAGCTACTTTCAAAAAGTCTTTTCTCGATACTGCTCCACACAATGAACCATTACTACATACAAATAAAGTCCCCGTATCATTAAGAAACAAATTTATAATAGCATCATAAATATTTGTTTCTTCGGTTATTGTAATGGCTTTTGACATTATTTCACCTACAGTTATTTTTTTTAAGTAATCTTCCGCTATGCTAGAGGTATTTTTTTCTGCAAATATGTAACCTACTTTAGGCTTTGCATCTAGTATTCCTGTCATAGTAAGTATAGCCAAATCTGGTCTCAATGCTGCTCTAGTAACACCAATATGTCCAGCTAATTTTTCACTAGTTATTGGCTGATTTTCTTTTACTAACTCTATTATTTTATTTTGCCTTAAGGTTAATTTGATTATAAAAACCTCCTTCCTTTGTTTATAATTCTTCTACATTATAACAGATTATTAAAATTAATTGTATAACACTTTTGTTAAATATGCTTGATTATTTACGAATATTGCTAATTATGTTAAATTAGCTTCTAAAATCTACCTATTTTGTATGTTTTGAATTTTTATAATATTGTACAAAATTCAATATTTTCTGACTATTGATTTGTGTATTTTTACAAATTATTATTCTTTTTTGATCTTATATCTTAATCTTTTTTATATTTATAGATACTCAAATTTCTAAATATTTATCAAAGTATATTATACTACTTTTTCAATTATTTTACATTTAATTCGCAAAAAAAGACTGAGAAATAATTTTCTTTTCTCAGTCTTTTAAACCTTTTTAAAGATGCCCTAATTACTTTTTTTTATTTGTCATCTTCTTCTTTACTATCAGTTTCTTCACTTTGATTTTCTTTACTTTCTTCTACATCTTCAAAGTTTACAGTATACTGGTACACATTACTATCTTCATCAACTTTTGTTTTATTTGTATCAAATTTATTCTTTACATCTGATGATATATCATCAACCTTTTCCTTTACCTCAGCTGTAAACTCATTAACTTTTTCTTTCATATCATTTGCTTTGTATTTCATATCATTTGCTGTATTTTTAATTATAGTATTTACTACTTCTACAGAACCATCTTCTTTTACAATTTCTACAGTAATTGTTGTAATAACAGCTGTCAAAACTCCTATAGCAATCATTATAGGCCATAGCTGAATTGTTAAAACACCAACAGCTACTCCTGCATTAACAGGTATATTCAAAATTGTTTTATCTTCTTTTTTAACTCTAACTCTAGTAACATTACCTTTATCGACTACATTTTTAATCCATTCTTTAAACTCTTCAAAACCTTGAAAAACTTCATTCTTTACAGTTTTGCTTTCATCTTCAATAAATATTAAAGCTTCAACTACATCTCCGTTGGTTTTTTCTAAAGCTTCTTTTGCTACACGGTATGTTACACCCGTTCTTTCTCTTACAACGTCAATCTTTTCTAAAGTAATACCATCCATTTTACTCACTCCTTTTAATAAAATCAAAAATCTCTAAACTTTTAGGTTTTTTTGAATAACTCTGCATAATTAATTGAACTAAAATATTATATATTTCTCTTTTCAATTCTTCTGTTACATTAAGTCGATATAATTTATCCATTGGTGTTTTTTTTAGATATCTAAGTATATTAAATGCTGCGAAACTAACCTTCAAACTATGTGTTTTACTACAATTACTACAGACACCACCATAATATTGTATGTTAATATACTGAGATGTTTCTATTTTTTTATTACATAAACAGCATCTTTCAAAATCAATACTATATCCAGTTCGCTCTAACAATTTAACCTCAAAGGATCTAATTAATAGTTCATAATCTATAGCTTTACTTTTAATCAAATAAAAACATCTTATAAATTCCTCAAACAATTCTCTATTACTTTCCTCATCTGGCATAGCAATTAATATAAGCTCGCATAAATAAGAGCCATAGGTAATAGTCTCCAATTCTCCTAGAAACCCTTGAAAAGAATCTATTAATTCTACTTCATTTATAGTATATAAATTTTTACCTCTATAAATCACATAATCACCAAAGGCAAATTGCTGAGTAAAGGAACCAAGTTTACTATTTTTTTTCTTAACTCCTCTTGCTAGGCAAGTTATCTTTCCTAATTTTTCTGTAAACATCCAAACTAATCTATCATTTTCTTTATAATCTTGAGTCTTTATGACTATTCCTCTAGTTTTAAAAATCGACAGAAAATCATCTCCTAAGTCATAGTATACCCTTTTTTTGAAAGATAATGTGCAATTAAAACCTAAAACCCTTTAAAAGCTAATGCACAATGCACAGTTTACAATGCACAATTAAGGATGATTCTCTCCCTTCGGTCGAGAATCTTTAATTTACTAAAAACCTTCTTAAATCATAATAAATCTATATATATATTGCTATAAATTTTAATTTTATACTTAAAATTACTACATAATCTTTCAACTGCACTTTACACTCCGCAAACTGCTAATCGGTTTTGTCTTAAATTTTGAATTTATTTTTGAATTTGTCTTTGAATTTGTTTTTGATTGTGCATTGTATTATGCATTGTGCATTGCATTATGCATTGTGCATTGTGCACTGCTATTGCTTATATCCAAGTTCTTTCAGCATAAAGGAGCTATCTCTCCACTCTTTTTTAACCTTTACCCATAATTTTATATCTACTCTTTCTCCTAGAAACTTTTCAATTTCTATTCTAGAATAAGTGCCTATTTTTTTAAGCATGCTACCCTGCTTTCCAATTATAATTCCTTTATGAGAATCTTTTTCACACAAAATATTTGCTTCGATATTATACTTTCCATTATACTTTTTCATAGATAAAATTTCTACAGCAGTACCATGTGGAATTTCTTGAGATAAGAGTCTTAAAATCTTTTCTCTTACAATCTCAGCTACTACAAATTTTTCCTGTTGGTCTGTTATCATATCATCGGGATAATATTTTGGCCCTTCTGGCATACATTTTTCCATTAATTCTAATAGTTTTGCAACGTTTTTCCCATTTTTTGCTGATATAGGTATTATCTCATCAAAACTAAAAAATTCTGAATATTTCTTTAGAGTATTTATAACTAATTCTTCTTTTGATTCATCAATTTTATTTAGTACAAAAAATACTTTCTTATTTCCCTTTTTCAAACCTTCAAGAATCATTTCATCACCTTTACTAATTTCTTCTGAAGGATTTGTCATAAATAAAACTAAATCAACTTCTTTAACAGAGTCCTCTGCCATCTTTACCATATATTCACCTAATTTATGACGGGGTATATGTATACCCGGAGTATCAACAAATATCATCTGATAATCCTCTGTTGTAAGTATACTTTGAATATTATTTCTTGTTGTCTGAGGTCTACAAGATACAATTGAGAGCTTTTCTCCCATTAATTTATTCGTTAATGTTGATTTACCAACATTTGGTCTTCCTATTATTGTTACAAATCCTGATTTGAACATAATTCCTCCTTTGAATCTAAATCTTCTTTTGTAAAATCATACGGTAATAATTCTTTTAATTTATATATTTTATAATTATCTAAACTAGTAAATACAATAACATCAATATCTCTATCACCAAATTCTCTAATTACTTGTCTACAAATACCACATGGGTAAGATAGTTGCTTCAAATCCCCTACTACAGCAATTGCTTGTAGTCTTTCTTCTCCTTCTGAAATAGCTTTGAAAATAGCTGTTCTTTCTGCACAACAGGTGGCTCCATATGATGCATTTTCAATATTGCACCCTCCATAAATATTTCCTTTACTTGTCAAAACAGCCGCCCCAACTTTAAAATTTGAATATGGAACATAAGCTCTTTCTCTATACTTCAACGCTTCTTGCATTAATTTGCTATACTCCATAGTATTTCCTCCATAATTATATACATTTCTTTATTAGTAGTTAGATTATACCACTTTTGTGTTAGCCAAACAAATCAAAAATAAAAAGGGTTAATAATGTTCCAAATATAGCTCCTACGACAACTTCAAATGAAGAATGGACTTCAGAATCAACCCTACTTTGAGCTATTATTACTGCAAGTAGATATGCAAGTACAATAACAATTGGTACTTCTGTTAGTAATGCAATAGTAGTTGCTATTGAAAACCCTATTGTACTATGTCCACTAGGCATACCACCCTTTAAAGGAGTACCTTCACCATAGATTGCTTTTACTATTATCGTTACAATAGACACAATAACTAAGCATAAAAAAACCATATAGGGGTTTGAATTTTTTATTTTTCTTATCATTTCAAATGTAAAAGGATGGAGCCTATCGCCAAATATTACAAAACCAACAAAAACAGAATTCAATGCAGCTATCAAAACAGCACCGGCTGCAACATTTTTTGCAATTTTAGCTAATGGATGATAATAATTTGTGGTTGCATCTATAGCCGCTTCTACGGCTGTATTTATCATCTCACAAATAAGTACTAGCGTTATAGCAAAAGTAACAGCTATAAGCTCTAGTTTAGATAAATCATAAAAAAAACATCCTATAAGAACTATTAAAGTTGCAATCATATGTATTCTCATATTTCTTTGTGTTCTAACTGAATAGATTATACCTTCAAATGCATAATTAAAGCTATCTACTAATTTCCTAACTTTTCTCTTCATATTATCCCCACTTTTTTTCTAATAATGTACTTTGATCAATTTGCAATGTGCAAAAAGATAAAATATAATTTCACAAAAATTTTGACATACATTATTTGTATGCCATTTTTTAAAACCTTGTTATATCAAATTTATTTAATATTTCTTCTTCTCTTTCTCTCATAATTTTCTTATCTACGTCTTCCATATGATCATATCCTAGTAAATGTAATAAAGAATGAACACACAAATAACATACTTCTCTCTTAATAGAATGTTCAAACTCTTCACTTTGTTCTCTAGCCTTTTGAATTGAAAGTACAATATCTCCTAGCACTAATTTTCCTTCGTCTAGGTCGTAAGGCATAAAAGTATAATTCAAATAGCAATTTTTGAACACATTCCCTTCTATATATTCAAGTTGAGGAAAAGATAAGACATCTGTTTCTTTATCAATTCCCCTAGTTTCCTTGTTTATTCTTCGTATTTCTTCATTATTAACATAAATCAAGCTAATTTCAGTTTCTATGTTAACTTCCTCTTCTTTAAGAGTATAATCCAAAATTCGTTCAATAAGTTCATTCAAATCATTATCTACAACTTCTTTATCTTGTCTATTATCTATAAGTATCATTTTTCTCTCCAATTTTTTTTCGCTTTTATAGATGATTTAACAATAATAAATCATCATCCCAATTCAAAGTTTTCCTAAATGCAGTGCTGAAAAAAGCTTTCTCCACTGCAAACCAGTTTTAATCTTTTAATCTTTTAATCTTTTAATCTTTTAATTGTGCATCGTGCATTGTGCATTGTGCATTGCCTTAATAGCTATTTTACAGATTTCTCTGTTGGATATTCTATTCTCTGATGATAAATTCCAGATAAAACTTTAAGGAAAGCCTCTCTTATAGCATTTAAATCTTTTAATGTTAGATCACAATTATCAAGTTGATTTTCATTAAATTTACCTTTTATTATCTTGTTTACCATTTCTTCGATTTTACCTTGAGTAGGTTCTACAATTGATCTTACTGCTGCTTCAACGCTGTCAGCAAGCATCATAATGGCTACTTCCTTGCTTTCTGGAATAGGTCCAGGATACATAAAATCTTCTTCCTTAATTTCCTCTGGCTTTTCTGCAGAATTTTTAGCCGTTATATAAAAATATTTTACTAAAGAAGTTCCATGATGCTGCTCGATAGCATCTCTAATAACTCCAGGGAGTCTATACTCTTTAGCAAGTTCTAATCCATCCTTTACATGAGAAGTAATGATCAATGTACTCAAATTTGGATTTATATTATTATGCGGATTATCTTTTCCTATTTGATTTTCAGAAAAGAACATTGGTCTTTTAAGCTTCCCTACATCGTGATAGTAGGCTGACGCTCTTGCTAGAACAGGATTGCCTCCTACTCTTTCTGCAGCCAATTCCGATAGATTAGCAACCAATACACTATGATGATAAGTTCCCGGTGCTTCCATTAATAATCTTTTCTGAAGTGGGTGATTTGGATTTGATAACTCCAATAGTTTAATAGTAGTCACAATATCAAATGCACTTTCAAAAAACGGTAAAAAACCGATAGTTAAAATTGATGACAAAGTACTGCCAATAAAGGCTAACCCAGATTTTTGTAAAATTTCTACAGCATTACTACTTAATAAAAATCCTATGGAAAAACTCATACTAAAACTAATTATACCGATAATTAATGATATATACAAAATATCGTTTCTTTGCTGTAATTTCTTCAATGTTATTGCCCCTAATAAACAATTCACAAGAGCTAGCAAAGTAACTTCAATATTAAATTGAACAACCACACTTATCAAAATACAAGTCATCAAATTTAAAACTAATGATACCTTATCATCTATCAGAAGTGTCATTAACATTGGGACACATGCAAGTGGTATTATCATTGGTGATATAATCTTTAAAGTTCTTGCAAGTAGCAAAGAAATAATTGCTAATACGCTAATTAAAATAAGTCTTTTCCAATTTCTAAAAATATTAATATGGTATTTATATAAGTATATCCAACTCAGTATTAAATACATCAATACCAAAACACCTATCACTATATAAGTATATGTATTAAAATCATTATCAAGAAGTCCAAGTTCCTGTAAAACAGATATATCTCTTTCAGTAACTTTTTCTCCTTCTCTTACAATGGTTTCACCTTTTTTAACTAATATAGGTTGAACCATTTCTATAGCTTCTTCTTTTAATTTTTCTGTTTTTTCCTCATCATAGAAAAAATTTGGTTCAAGTTTAGAATAACCTATAGATATCCCTATTTCTCTTAGTTTATTTGACAGATTAGATGATTTAAATTTAACATCTATAGCATCTTGAGCATTTTTCTCATCTTGCTGTGAAGCTTCAATTTTGGATTGGTCAGTACTACTACCTTCCCTTATATCATATTCTAAAACTTCACCCATAATAGAACTTATTATATCATGAAAGCTATCCAGTTCCTCTTTATTCAACTCAATAAGTGTACTATAATCCTCTTGCGAAAGAATTACATAAGTCTGTTGCTCTATACTAGCTAATTTATCTTCAGTAGTCAAGTCTGTTGATACTAATTTATCTAGTTCAAAGAAAAAACTATCTATCTCTTTCATTGAATTAGTTTTCATTTCTGGGTTTTTACTATATTGCATAGGTATAGTAGCTACCTCTTGTTCTTTTTTTATTTCTGTTGAATAGGTGTCTTCAACATCCTTTGGTGCTTTTATATCATAATTTGATACATTTCCTGCTTCTAAATCATATTTTTGAGTAATAACTGATGATATTAAAATAAAATATATCAAAATAAAAGTACTTATAAAAATAAGAATTCTTTTAGGTATTTTCTCATTTAAAAAACTCTTCACCATTTTCACATCCTTCGTACAATGAACTTAGTCATTAACACTAGATACTTCCGATTTTCTAGGTATACCTATTTCCTCTTCACAAACAATAATAACACTTAATTCTATCATATTACCAACATCATTTTTATTAACAATCTTATCTATTATTTTAACAGATTTATCTAGATTTACAACAATATTTGAATTTAATTCTTTTACAGCTGCTTCCTCAAGGTTTAAAGTGTCAGCTTCCTGCTCTTTTTCCTCAACTTCATAGTATACAATTTTTTTATACAAAGGTTTATCTATTATATCCTTATCATAATCTTCGTATTTGTTGTCACTTTTTTTTATTAATATTTCCTTATTCCCTAATTTTATATATAAATCCTCTGCTTCATTTCCTGTTTTTTCTCTTATTATTTCCTTTTTATTAATTATTGTCTTTTTTTCATAAAAGGTTTTAGCAACAATTTCACCTTCTGCATGAACTTCATATGTTGCATCTTCTTTTCCTTGAATACCTTTAATTAAAACGTCCCCTTTTTGCACTACTTGTCCTTTTTCAACAACAACTGTACCACTACTAGCATAAACCTGCTCTATTATACCATCTTTATCAGCTATAATATTACACGGTTCATTATCAACAACAGTATTTGGCGGAAGACGACTCTCTATCACGTCAATAATCAAATTTGACCCATCCATAGTCACCCTCGCCCACATAATTTCAGGTATATCTGAAATCAATTTATCTTCTAGTAACTGAGATTCAATTTTATTTTTTTTAACGCCAACTTCAATACCTAGTGAATTTATGTAATTTTCAACTTCAAAAGGAGTAAGATGCTTTTCTGTATTTATATCTATATTCCAAACGTACCCTGAAAGCAAATAAATTATACTAACAAATAAAATTATTCCTATTATTGTAGCTCTTCTTCTACTTAACTTTAAAAAAAAGAACGAAACTCCTTTCCTATCAATAATTTTTATTTTTGCATTTCCTCTAGAAACTAATTTTCCAATTTTCCCATAGTCTTTTAAATTAATTTCTACATTAAAAGTAGTAGTGTTAATTCTTTGCAAATTTGAAGCTTCAATATTATTCTTCCATAATAAATTTATAAATTTTTCAGGTATTATGGAGCTGACCTGAATTGTTATTCTACCATTTTTATATTTTTCAAAATTAAATTTACTCATATATATTCTCCTCATAAATTACTGATGAAAATTTACCACTAACAACAATAGTTTTTCCCTCTAAATATTCAATTCTAAGTTTATTACCATTTATTATAATTACCCCTGTATTAGAGTTTACTTTAATCATATCTTCTTCAAAAAGGATTATTCCTTTATGATTTTCAATAAAAATCTCTCTATTTGCAGTAATAGTTATTTTAGGTAAATCCATAACTATCTCTTTTGGGATGTCAAGTTTTCTTGCAATTTCCTCAACAGCTTTATTATTTTTCAATTCAACCATCCTTAAAAATTACTTTCATACTAATTTATGATTGATGCAATATATTAATTACAAAAAAAATAAAAAGGTCCAGCTTTTGCTGAACCTTAATTTTATAAACTCATTAATTGCTTTCTCACAATAGAACTAACAAGTTTTCCATCCGCGCGACCTTTTACTTCTAGTTGCACGGCCTTCATTACCTTACCCATGTCTTTCACGCTATTTGCCCCTACTTCACTTATCACTGTATTTATTATTTCAGTAATTTTGTCCACTGTTAACTGCTCAGGAAGGTACCCTGATAAAATCTCTATTTCTGCAGATGTCTCATTAACAAGATCTTCTCTACCACCTAACCTAAATTGTTCGATGGCATCTTTTCTCTTCTTAATTTCTTTTAATACTATTGCAGAAACATCTTCATCTGTCAGTTCTCTTTTTTCATTTTTCTCAATTTGCAGAATAGCCGCCTTGGCCATATTAAGAGTACTAGCTCTAAATCTATCTCGAGCTTTCATAGCCTCTTTCCAATCAGATTGAATTTTTTCTTTTAGAGACATAACTGAGCAACCTTCTTTCGATTCAATTTATCATTTTTTCTTTCTTCTTCTAGCAGCTTCAGATTTCTTTTTCTTTTTAACACTAGGTTTTTCATAGTGTTCTCTTTTTCTTACTTCAGATAAAACACCAGATTTAGCACAATTTCTTTTAAATCTCTTTAATGCGCTTTCTAAAGTCTCATTATCTTTTACTTTAACTTCTGACATCTTTATCCCTCCCTCCCTATGCAGTATTGATTTGTGAGCTATTACTTTACTGAGGGCAAAATAGCACATTGGTAATTATACAACAAAGTTTTATAATATGTCAACTTTTATTTTGCCTTTTTACCCTGGTGGCCATGTTAAATTTCTACCACCTAGAAGGTGATAATGAATGTGCTCCACCGTTTGACCGCCATCTTCACCGCAATTAGCAACAATTCTATAACCTTTTTCATCAATATTCAATTTTGCTGCAATTTTTTTTGCAACTACAAATATATGACCAATAAGTTTTTCATCCTCTTCCTTAAGATCATTTATACTGCTTATATGTCTTTTTGGTAAAATCAAAACATGCACTGGTGCTTCTGGATTAATATCATTAAAACAGATTACCTGTTCATCCTCATAAACTTTATCAGAAGGTATTTCATTATTAATTATCTTGCAAAAAATACAGTCATTCATCTAAAAATCACCTCCTTTAATACTTATAATTCAACATATATAATAATAATCCTTTAAAATAAATAATTATTTTAAAGATGACCTATCATATGTTCTTCTTTTTCTTCAATTAGTTTAGTTTCCTTTATTTTTCCTTTTAAATCTATATCAGCTTTTGTTAATATTCTAATATAATTTGGAGTATAACCTTCATATATATTCTCTTCTTTTTCTTGTTCGTATAAAACTTCCATAAATCTATCTTTAAACCTATTTAAGAATTCTGCTTCATTTACAATATTCAATTCTAAAAGTCTTTTACTCCGCTCATCTTTTATATTACCATTAATCTGGTTGTTAAGAACAGCTGCTTTTGTTCCCTTTCTAGGGCTATATTTAAATATATGCGTCTTTGATAATTTTATTTTCTTTAAAAATTCGTAAGTTTTATTAAACTCTTCATCCGTTTCTCCTGGAAATCCTACTATTACATCAGTTGTTACAGACAAGTCTTCCATAGTTTCTCTTAATTTCATAACAACATTTCTATATTCATCTGCATTGTAATTTCTATTCATTCTTCTCAATGTTTCATCACACCCACTTTGTAATGAAATATGAAAGTGTGGACATAATTTTTCAATATTCTTTAATCTATCAATATTTTCATCTGTAAAAAACTTAGGCCCTATTGACCCTATTCTTATTCTTTTAAGTCCACCTATTTTATTAAGTTCTTCTATAATTTTAACTAAATCCCATTCTCCTTCTAAATCCTTTCCATAAGACGATATACTTATACCTGATAAAATTATTTCTTCAAACCCATTAGCTGCAAGTTTGCTTGCTTCTGCTATAACTCTTTCAGGAAGTTTACTACATATCGCTCCTCTTGAATATGGAATTAGACAATATGAGCAAAAGGAATTACACCCATCTTGAATTTTCAAAAAAGCTCTTGTCTTACCTTCAAACTCTTCAATAGAAAGGTCTTCGAATTCCTTATCTATCATAACATCCTTTACTACCACAAATTGCTTTTTTTCTTCTTTTGATCTATTTATCCAATATAATATTTCACCTTTGTTTCTAGTTCCTAAAACAACGTCAACATGTGAAATACTAGCAACCTTATCAGGATCAATTTGTGAATAACACCCTACTGCTGCTATAATAGCCAACTCATTCTTTTTTCTTGCTCTTGATATCATTGCCCTTGATTTTTTATCGCTCATATTAGTTACTGTACAAGTGTTTACTACATATACATCTGCAAATTCATTGAAATCTACTATTTCATAGTCATTCTTCTTAAAAATTTCAATCATAGCTTCAGTTTCATATAAATTCGATTTGCAACCTAATGTTGCAAAAGCTACTTTCATTATTTGTTTCCTCCTAAATCTCCTAGCTCATATTGTAAAATAGATATAGCAGTAAGTCCAGCTGTTTCTGTTCTAAGGATTCTCGGTCCTAAAGTCACAATATTTGCTCCCATTTCTTTGAATTTTTCGATTTCCGTTTCCTCGAAGCCACCTTCTGGCCCTACAAAAACTCCTATACTTTTGATATTATTAATTTTTTCATTACCAATAGCATCAACCATAGATTTTATTCCAAAATTATTTTCATTCTCGTATAGTACAACCAATAAATCTAAGGCTAAAATTTCCCTTTCCACATCCTCTGTAAGGACTATTTCGCCAACTTTCGGTATCATTGTCCTCTTGCTCTGTTTGCATGCTTCAAAAGCTATTCTGTTCCATCTATCTACTTTCTTATTCTCATTTTCGATACTGTGTATACTAGATACTACTCTTTTAGTTGCAATAGGAATAATACCCTTCACTCCTAATTCAATACATTTTTGTACGATTAAATCCATTTTAGCTGATTTAGGTACTCCTTGATATAAATATATATCTATATTACTTTCATTATTTTCTTCTAGTTTTTCAGTTAAATTAACAACAACTTCTTGCTTAGATATTTCTTCAATTTCTCCTCTAAATTCATTTCCCTGGCAATCATTTATATTAACTATATCTCCACTTTTCAATCTTAAAACTTTATATATATGTTTTACATCTTCCCCTGTTATTTTTGCTAAATTATCTACAATTTGATTAGATGGAACAAAAAATTTATGCATAAAACTCTCCTTTTTACTTTTTATTCTACATTAGTTTTTTGCAACAATGCAATTCCACTCACCATCATTCATCACTTCTAAAATCTCAAATCCTACTTTTTCGAGTTTTGCTACTACTTCATCTTTTTTATCATTAATTATACCAGAAGAAATAAATAACCCATCTTCTTTTATAAAATCTTTAACATTATTTGATAATTCTAATATTATATGAGCTAATATGTTTGCAACTACTATATTCGCTTTACCTCTAACTACTTCCATTAGATCTCCATATAATATATCAATATTATTTAATCCATTATATTCAATATTCTCCTTGGCTACTCTCACTGCTACCTTATCCAAATCTACGCCTACTATACTTGTAGCCCCTAATTTAGACGCTATAATAGAAAGTATCCCAGAACCTGTTCCAATATCAAAAATTGTATCTTCATCCTTAATGTATTTTTCGAGAGCCTTGACGCAAAGGCTAGTAGTTTCATGTGTACCCGTTCCAAAAGCCATCCCTGGGTCAAGTTCTATTACAATTTCCTCATCATTTTTATCATATTCTTCCCATGTAGGTTTAACTACAACTTTTTCACCTATTTTTGTTGGTTTAAAATACTTTTTCCAATTATTCTCCCAATTTTCTTCATTAACTTTGCCTTTAGATATATAAGTTTCTTTAGTATCAAAACCAAATTTACTCAATCCATCTATTTTTTCTTTTATCATTGTATAAATGTTATCAAATCCTTCTTCTTTAAAATAAGTTTTTAATATAACTTTATCTTTAATAACATTAAGACTCTCTGGATAATATTCATTTGTTTTAGAATTTTCCTTAACGTATTCCAAATCCGAAGGATTTAGAATAGATACGCCACTTACTCCCACACTATATAAAACAGCCTCTATAGGCTCTACATTTTCTTCTTTAGTTACAATTTCTACTTCCATCCACTCTTTATTCATCTTTAAACGTTCCTCCACAATAGTTTTATCAACTCATTATAATTCAAAAACTTTTTCACATCAACTAAAAAGGAAAAAAACTTGTTTCAAAATAGAAACAAGTTATTTAAATTGACCTTTAATTTTATCCATAAATGATTTTTTATGTTTTTCTTCTAATTTTTCTCCACTAGCTTCCATAAATCCAACTAGCGCTTGTTTTTGATTATCATCAAGTTCTTTTGGTATATCAACGATAATCTTAACATATTGATCCCCTCTGCCACTACTATTAACTCTTTGTATGCCTTTACCTTTTAATCTAAAAACAGTCCCTGACTGAGTCCCTGCTGGCACGTTATATTTAACTTCACCGTCAATAGTTGGAACTTTTAATTCTGTACCAAACACGGCTCTACCGAAGCTAACATGTCTTTCCATATGAATATCAAAGCCTTTTCTCTTAAATTGCTTATCTGGAGTAACTCTAATATTAATATAAAGGTCACCACTTGGTCCATTATTCTTACCTGGTTCACCCTGTCCTCTTAAAGGAAGAACATTACCAGTATCAACACCAGCTGGAATATTCACAGTTATTTTTTTATTCTTTCTAACAGTTCCCTTACCGTGACATGTAGTACATTTTTCCTCTATTATCTTACCTGTACCACCACATTTATCACAAGTTGAGGTAGATACAAAACTTCCAAGAGGTGTACTTCTTTTAACTTTTACTTGTCCAGCACCGCCACACTTATCACAAGTTTTAGGACTAGTACCAGCTTTAGCACCACTACCATTACAAGTATCACAAGTTTCATTTTTAGTAATAGAAATTTCTTTCTCAACACCAAAAACAGCTTCTTTAAAAGATAAATTTAAAGTATATTCTAAATCAGAACCTCTTTGAGGTGCATTTTGATTTCTTCTGCCTGAGGAAAAACCACCACCAAAAAACGATTCGAAAATATCTTCAAAGCCTCCAAAACCAGCCCCATCAAATCCTTGTGACCCATTGAAATCAGTAGTTCCAAATCTATCATACTGAGATCTTTTTTCAGTATCTGACAACACTTGATAAGCTTCATTTATTTCTTTAAATTTTTCTTCTGCTTCTTTATTATCTTTATTTCTATCAGGATGATACTTCATTGCTAATTTTCTAAATGCTTTTTTTAAATCATCTTCACTTGCATCTTTTGAGACTCCAAGAATCTCATAATAGTCTTTATTTGCCATTTGAAAATATCCACCACCTAGTTTTTTTCAAGTACATACAATTTATATTATACCTTAATAATATTAAAAGTGAATAGTGAATAAAATCTCTAGACACTTGAATAAAGGGACAGGTCTTAACCCATCCCTTTAATGAGTATTTTATTTATCCTCTTCTACTTCAAAGTCAGCATCTACAACATTATCATCATTAGCTGCACCTTGGTTTTCTTCTTCACCCATATTTCCTTGATTAGGTGCTCCACCTTGTGCTGCTTCTTGTTGATATATTTTTGAAGAAATTGCATAGAAACTCTCTGTAACTGCTTCTGTTGCTTTTTTGATTGCTTCAATGTCTTCTCCATCTTTTATTGCTTTTAATGCATTCATTTTTTCTTCTACTTGTGCTTTATCTCCAGCTTCAACTTTTTCTCCAAGGTCTTTTAATGTTTTCTCAGTTTGGTATAAAGTTGAATCAGCATTATTCTTAACATCAATTGATTCTTTTAATTTTTCATCTTCTTCAGCATGTTTTTCTGCTTCTTTTACAGCATCATTAATTTCGCTATCTGATAAATTAGTTGAAGCAGTTATTGTAATCTTAGCTTCTTTTCCTGTTCCTTTATCTTTAGCAGAAACATTTAATATACCATTAGCATCTATATCAAATTCAACTTCAATTTGAGGAACCCCTCTTGGTGCTGCTGGAATATCAGAAAGTATAAATCTTCCTAATGTTTTGTTACCTGCAGCCATTTTTCTTTCACCTTGAACTATATTAATTTCAACTGAAGTTTGGCTATCTGCAGCTGTAGAGAATATTTGGCTCTTTTTAGCTGGAATAGTTGAGTTCCTTTCTATTAATGGAGTTGCAACTCCACCTAAAGTCTCAATTCCAAGTGTTAATGGTGTTACATCAAGTAGCAATACGTCTTTAACGTCTCCTGAAAGAACTCCTGCTTGAATAGCTGCTCCCATAGCAACACATTCATCTGGGTTAACTCCTTTTGAAGGATCTTTTCCTGTAAATTTCTTAACTGATTCTTGAATAGCAGGTATTCTTGTAGAACCACCAACTAAAACAACTTTATCTATTTCATTAATACTTAAGCCTGAATCTTTTAATGCTTTTTTCATAGGCTCAGTTGTTGCATCAACTAAGTCATGAGTTAATTCATCAAATTTAGCTCTAGTAATTGTTATGTCAATGTGCTTAGGACCAGTTTGGTCAGCTGTTATAAATGGTAAGTTAACATTTGTACTTACAGCTGATGATAATTCTATTTTAGCTTTTTCTGCTGCTTCTTTTAATCTTTGAAGAGCCATTTTATCTTTTCTTAAATCAATTCCATTATCATTTTTGAAAGTATTAGCCATATAATCAATTAATTTTTGGTCAAAGTCATCTCCACCTAAATGAGTATTACCATTAGTAGATTTAACTTCGAAAACTCCATCTCCTAATTCTAATATTGATACGTCAAATGTACCACCACCAAGGTCATAAACTAATATTGTGTGACTATCATCAGTTTTATCAAGACCATATGAAAGTGATGCTGCTGTTGGCTCGTTTATTATTCTAAGAACTTCAAGTCCTGCAATCTTACCAGCATTTTTTGTTGCCTGTCTTTCACTATCATTAAAATAAGCTGGAACTGTTATTACAGCCTCTGTTACTGTTTCTCCTAAATATGCTTCTGCATCTGCTTTTAATTTTTGTAATATCATTGCTGAAATTTCTTCTGGAGAAAACTTTTTATCATCTACAGCTACTCTATAATCAGTACCCATATGTCTTTTTATTGACATTATTGTTTTATCAGGATTTGTAATTGCTTGTCTTTTTGCTACCTGACCTACTAATCTCTCTCCACCATCTTTAAATGCAACCACTGAAGGTGTTGTTCTAGCTCCTTCTGCATTTGCGATAACTGTTGGGTTACCACCTTCCATTACTGCTACACATGAATTTGTTGTACCTAAATCGATACCTATTATTTTTCCCATTTTATTTACCTCCTAATATATTTTCTTAATTTATATAATTTTTTATTTATAACTTAATTTATTGGTTGAACTAAATTGATAATTTTTACTAATTTCAAATGCACAATTCACAATGCACAATTTATGTTGATTCTCTCCCTTTTTGGTCGAGAATCTGTATTTAATTAAATTATTCAATACATGAAATATAAACTAGTTTGCTACCTTAACTAATGAATATCTTAATACTTTATCGCCTCTTTTAAAGCCTTTTTGGAAAACTTCTACTATTTCATTATCCCCATATGAGCTATCTTCTATATGCATTATTGCATTATGCATATTAGGGTCGAACCCTTCATTAGTTGCTACTTCTTCAACATCAAGTTTTTCTAATGAATCTGTAAATTGATTTATTGTTTTTTGTATACCAGTTTTTAAATCTTCTACAGAACCATCTGCTTCTAATGCTCTTTCTAAATTATCAAGAACCGGAAGAATATTTTTAAGTACATCTGCACATGCATCTGTGTATATAGTTTTCTTTTCTTTGTCAGTTCTCTTCCTATAATTCTCATATTCTGCAGTTATACGCAATAATCTGTCTTTTAAAGCGTCTAGCTCATTAGATAACTTTTTGTTTTTACTTGTAAACACTTTTTTTTCCCCTTTTAGTTCTTCTAACTCTGCTTTTAATAGATCTTCTTTCTGTTCTAATTCTTCTTGTTCATTGACTACTTCAATCTCTTCTTCATCTAGGACCTCTTCAAATTCCTTATCTTCATTTACTTCTGCTTCTAAAGGATTTTCCTCCTTTAAAGCTTCACTTACTTCCTCTTCATTTTCAATATGAATTTCATCATTCAACATTTTTTCACCTCATGCTATTCATTTTACTATTCATTATTTTCATCATAATAAATACTTGTAATACTTTTATCTAAAACTTTTATAAACTGTGTCATTATTGCTAATATCTTTTCATATTGCATCCTTGTTGGGCCGATAACTCCTATTGTTCCTAGTGGTTTATCCCTCAAACTATATTCTGCACATATAAGGCTATAGTCTTTTGCATTTTCTGTGAGATTCTCACTCCCTATCTTCACAAAAATGTTTTTATTTTTTATATGCAATACATTTCCATCGCTTATTTTCAAATCCTCTAAATAATTATTATTAAAATTTAGTAAATTTGCCATTGCCGACTTATCATCTAGCATCTCTAAAAATTGTTTTGCTTTATCTACATCTTTATATTCTGAATAGTTAAATATATTTGATGCACCTTCAAAGAAAATATCTCTTCCATCTTCTTTTGACAGAGCATCGTAGAGTGCTGTTATTATAGCATCAAAAATACTCTCATATCCCTGAAGGTCATTCTTAAGTTGATTTATAACTTTTAAATTGATATCATCTATAGTTTTATTTCTTAACCTACTATTAAGAATATTAGATAATTTTTCTAATTTATCTTCTTCAATTTTACCATCTAATCTAATCAAATTATTATTTATCATTCCATTTTGAGTAACTATAATAACTAAGATGCTGTGATTATCTATAGGAATTAGTTTTAAAGCCTTAATATAACTAGTTCTTGCTGAAGGTGTTTTTACAACACATGTCATGTTAGTCAATTCTGAAAGTAATTGTGTTGCATTCTTAAGTACTCTATTAACTTCATAGAGAGCTATATTAACAAGTTCTGATTTCATCCTAACTTGATCCTCTGCACTTAAATCAGGTATCTTTATCAATTGGTCAACATAAAGTCGATATCCTTTATCTGATGGTTTTCTTCCAGAAGAAGTATGCAATTGTTCAAGATATCCAAGCTCTTCTAAGTCAGACATTTCATTTCTTATTGTTGCAGAACTTACGCCTAAATCATATTTTTTCGCTATAGTTCTTGAACCTATTGGTTCTCCAAATAATATATAATCTCTTATGATAGCCTCTAGAATTTTAATTTTCCTTTCAGTCATTTCATTAACATTCACAAGATCACCACCTTTTATTAGCACTCACTCAAGACGAG
Organism: Clostridium sp. DL1XJH146; assembly: GCF_054819755.1. Classification (NCBI taxonomy): domain Bacteria; kingdom Bacillati; phylum Bacillota; class Clostridia; order Eubacteriales; family Clostridiaceae; genus Clostridium; species Clostridium sp. DL1XJH146. Next base: position 100,172 of record NZ_JBTVVN010000009.1, on the reverse strand, counting down.
TGCTAACGACCTGCTTTTAAATTACCATGTAGCATTTTTTTTGTCAATATTATATTCAATGCTTATAGGCTATAATTTTATGATTAATGACATTCTAATTGAAATAAATCTATTTTCCTATATATTACTTAATATTCCTCTATTTTTTATCCAATATAAAATCACTCAATATATAATTAGAGATTTCATAACCTTTTTCTGAAAAAGAAATGTAATCATCTTCATCAAGTAATAATCCCAATTTAGTATATTTACTAATTACATTTTTATACTTAAAATTAATTTCTTCATGAAATCTTCTGATATATTCATTCTTGCTGATTCCTTTTCTTTTCCTTAATCCTAAAAACATAAACTCTTCAATTTCTTCCTCACTTGTATTAATATGTGTCTTGACTTTGCTATTGCCTTTATCATGCATATCCTTTATATAGTTAATTATGCTTTTATCATTTTCATATCGCACACCATCAATATAAGAATGAGCTGATGAACCAGTTCCTAAGTAGTTACCTAATTCCCAATAGACTAGATTATGCATACATTCTTTTCCCTTTTTAGAAAAATTGGAAATCTCATATTGATTATATCCATTAGCTTTCAATAATTCTACGGTCTTTTTATACATTTTTCTTTCTACATCTTCATTTGGTATTTCCAATTTATTTTCTTTAAACATTTTGTAAAAGCAGGTTCCTTCTTCGATTATTAAAGAATAACAAGAAACATGTTCGGGATTAAGATTAATTATATTTTCCAAAGTTTCTTCCCATTCTTCTAATTTAAGCCCAGGTATTCCAAACATCAAATCAATATTAATATTTTTAAAGCCTACTTTTCTAGCCTCTTTATATAATTTCAAAAATTCTTCTCTCGAATGAATTCTACCTAATAATTGTAGTTTATCATTTTGCCATGCTTGTAACCCTATACTAAGCCTATTAACACCCATATTTTTTAAAAATTTTAATTTTTCTATATCACAAGTGCCCGGATTCACTTCAATAGAAAATTCAGTAGGTTTATTATTTTTCATTTGTTTATCTAGAGATTTCTTTAATATCTCCAAATAATCTAACGACAAATAGGTAGGAGTTCCCCCACCTATGTAAATAGTATGTAAATTTTTTATGTCTTTATTTTGAATTTCCTTACTTAGAGCCAGCATATAACTCTCCATATATTTTTCCATACCATCATAAGAAGGAAAATCACAATATAAACACTTCTTAACACAAAATGGTATATGGATGTATAAAGATTCTCGTTTCATAATTGTTCATTCCTTTTGATAATTATATTGTTTCTTTATCTTTTTATTTTGAATATACTATTAATTTAATGCACAATTCACAATGCACAATGCACAATGCACAATTAAAGATGATTTTCTTCCCTTTGGTCAGAAAATCTTTAATTTAATATTTCAATTCTCTTTGCCAATTTATGCATTACTAATAAATTCAGAGCCGCAATTACAGTCATTATAATGCCATATATAATAACTTTATTTAAATTTAATAAGTTATTGTTAATGAAATAATGCATTACATATAAACAATAAAAGCCAGTTAATATGGTTGTCGCAATAGCTGGAATATATTTTTTTATTATAATGGTTTGTATTATGTGCATCAAAAGATGCATACAATAAGCTATTACTAACCCTAAAAACAAATTATAATTGTTTTTAATTCCAGCTATTATAACAATAATGGCAACAATTATAAATTCTTCTGCAACTATTAACGAAAAAACTTCAGTACTTATGTCTTTACATTGAGTAAGAATTCTTTTCCCAAATCTAGGATACTTCTCACAAATACTTCTTTTGTTTCGACTTATCCATCCTCGTATAAAAATAATCTCTTCAAATTCATGTATCATAAAAACAATTGGAAACAACCAAATTAACATATATGAATTCACTATATCACCTACTCAATTATCACTTTCACAAACAAGCCTTCTCTTACTACAAACCAAACCTCACATATTATTCTAATCTTTTAATCTTTTAATCTTTTAATCTTTTAATCTTTTAATCTTTTAATCTTTTAATCTTTTAATCTTTTAATAAAATGAAGAAATTTTTTAGCTCCGCTAAAAAATTTCCTCCATAATTGTGCATTGTGCATTGTGCATTGTGCATTTCTTTTAGTCTACTTTAAGTATCGACATAAACGCTTCCTGTGGCACTTCTACACTACCAACCTGACGCATTCTCTTCTTACCTTCTTTTTGCTTTTCAAGAAGTTTCCTCTTTCTTGATATATCTCCACCATAACATTTTGCAAGTACATCTTTTCTCATTGCTTTAACTGTTTCTCTTGCAATAATTTTTGCTCCTATCGCTGCCTGTATTGGAACTTCGAACATCTGTCTTGGGATAACTTCTTTTAATTTCTCAGCTATACCTCTACCTTTATGATAAGCTTTTTCTTCAGGCACAATCATAGATAATGCATCTACAATATCGCCATTTAATAAAAGGTCTAGCTTAACTAATTTAGCTTCTTTATACCCACTTAATTCATAATCTAAAGATGCATATCCTCTAGTTTTAGATTTTAACATATCAAAAAAGTCATATATTATTTCATTTAATGGAATAGTATATCGAAGCAAAACTCTAGTTGTTTCAATGTATTCCATATCAATATAAATTCCTCTTCTTTCCTGAGCCAATTCCATAACTGCACCTACATACTCAGAAGGAGTCATTATAGACGCATTAACAACAGGTTCTTCCATAAAATCTATAGATGAAAGGTCTGGCATATTAGTAGGGTTAGTTAGTTTTATCATTTCTCCATTATTCTTATGCACATTATATATAACTGATGGAGCCGTTGTTATAATATCAAGATTAAACTCTCGTTCTATTCTTTCTTGCATAATCTCCATATGTAACAATCCTAAAAATCCACATCTAAATCCAAAACCAAGGGCGATAGAAGTTTCTGGTTCAAAATTAAGCGCTGCATCATTTATTCTAAGTTTTTCTAATGCATCTTTTAATTCTCCATACTTTGCACCATCTACGGGATAAATACCACTGTATACCATAGGCACAGCCGGTCTATATCCTTCCAAGGCTTCTTCTGCAGGTCTATCTTTTTCAGTTACTGTATCTCCCACTTGTGCATCTCTTAAATTTTTAATAGATGCTGTGAAATATCCTACATCTCCTGCACTTAATTCATTAGTTTTCAAGTAATTAGGTGTGAAAACCCCAACTTCAGTAACTTCATAACTTTTGCCACTAGCCATAAATTTTATTTTATTTCCAGGTTTAATTGTTCCATCCATTATTCTTACATAAGAAACAACACCTTTATAACTATCATAATACGAGTCAAAAATCAAAGCTTTTAGTGGTGCTTCTTCATCTCCCTTTGGAGCTGGAACTTTTTTGACTATAGTTTCTAGTACATCTTCTATATTAAGCCCCGTCTTAGCAGATACAAGTGGTGCATCCGCTGCTTCTATACCAATTACATCTTCAATTTCTTGAATAATCTCTTCTGGTCTTGCACTTGGCAAATCTATTTTATTTATAACTGGAACTACCTCTAAATCATTATCTACAGCCAAATAACAATTTGCTAAAGTTTGAGCTTGTATACCCTGCGTTGCATCCACTATCAATAATGCGCCTTCACATGCAGCTAAACTTCTTGATACTTCATAAGTAAAATCTACATGTCCTGGGGTATCAATTAAATTTAATATGTATTCTTCCCCATTTTTTCTCTTATAAATCAATCTTGCAGCTTGAGATTTTATTGTAATTCCTCTTTCTCTTTCAAGCTCCATTGTATCTAAAACTTGGTCTTCCATCTCTCTTTTGGTTAGGGTACCTGTAGTTTCTAACAATCTATCCGCTAACGTAGATTTACCGTGGTCAATATGCGCTACTATTGAAAAATTTCTTATAAATTTCTTTCTATCAATACTCATTTGTTCTAACCTCCAACGTGCATAATAAATCAAAGTAAATTATAACATAAATGCTCACTCATATTCCAATACTTTTTAAAAGATAATTTGCAATGTGCAGTGTGCAATGTGCAATTTGCAATTGTGGATGATTCTCTCCTATCGTCGAGAATCTTTAATTATCTAATTTATTAAAAGATGTTGCGTAGCAACATCATCCTTAATTGCAAATTGCTAATTGCTAATTGCTAATTGCTAATTTCTAATTGCTAATTTCTAATTGCTAATTTCTAATTGCTAATTGCAAATTGCAAATTGCAAATTATTATATTAGTCTCCTATTGCCAAAAATATATCTTCGAAAGTTTTAACCAAATTAATTTCTTTAACTTTACTAAATGTATCAGTAAAAATTTCTTTACTAAAAACAATAGTTTGTTTAGGAAAATCTAATCGAATTTCAAAGGGGTCATTGCAATACAAAACTTTATATTTAGGTTCAGTTAGAACATTCACAAGAGTAGTATCATCACCGTATTCATAGGTAGATAGATCAATATCTACACTCAATAAATCTTCTAAGGGATAATACACATTTTCTACTTTATCTAAAGTATTTTGCATATAATCTAAATTCCATTCATCATTTTTTACTTTTTCCAATTCTTTATCATCAGTAGCCTCTAATATATTTATATACAATTGCCTATTCATTCTCACATTTATAATTCCAACACCAATCACAATAATTATTAAACTCATAAAAATGGAGAAAATTATTTTTTTACTCATTAAAAAAGCACCTCCTTACCTAAAGGATGTACTTTTTAACTTTTTTTATTCAGTTTGCTTATTAAAAAGCTCTGCAATTATCCTCGCTATATACTTTGTTGAGTTTTTAGCCTCATCTAAAGTATTTACAAATGAACCAACTTCTATCAATAGTGCATTCTCGCTAAGGTCTTGGTTATAAAAACTAACTCCACGATTTCGATATAAAACATTTTTGCTGATACCTGGGAACAACTCATTAGATATATCTATCATACCATTAACATTTTCCACTGTAGTGCTAAAATATGGATTATCTTTCGTCAGTACAAACATAAATTTTGCACAGCTCTCGCCATTTAAATTAACTGTTATAGAATTCTTGTCTTCAACAGAATCCCTATGTAGATCAATAACTAAATCAAATTCTCCATACTGTTGCATATAACTATTAAGAGTATCCCTAGAATACGAATACGCATGCACGTAGTCTTCAACATCATGATATGTAGTATCATGGATAGTTTTTATACCATATTTCTCTAATTGATTTTTCAATTCTTCTCCAACAGCACAAACACTTTCCTCTTTATTTTTACTAGTTCCCGATGCTGGTTTATAACTCTCACAGGTATGCGTATGATATATTAAAATCTGTGGTTCACTTGACATTGGTTTAACTAAAGCTTCATTAAAAACTACACCAGCATCTAGCATTTCATCTTCGTTTTTTTGAACTAAATCCTCCTCATCCAATTGAAAATTATCATCTTGACTTGTATCAGGATTATCTAAATCATCATTACTATTCTTCTCATCACTCGCAGCTCTTTCATAACTATCCCCATTATAAAAACCGTCTAGAAATGCCATCTCTTTTACTAAAATTGTTGAAGGCTGCCAGATATTAATTCCGAAATTAGTATATATTATATTACTAAGAGATAAATAGTTTTCATCATTGGCTCCTTCTTCAAATGAAGTTGCTTCAATGGATGATACTGTCTCGTTAATTAAAGAAGCATAAAATACATTTCTCCTAAGGCCATTGTCCATAACATAATTAAGTGACCTTTGGAAAATAAAAAGAAATAAAACTAACGTAATAAAAAACATAATCAGGACCATAAAAATGTAATCTAATCTTTGTGTGAAAATAATATTTCTCTTCCTGTTCATTACCACCCCTCCTAAGTTATATCTTATATATATGAAGGGGCCTTAAAAAAATATTACTAATTTAAGTATTTATTTATTTCTTCTAAGTTTAAAGCTGGCTGCAAGGCAATATTAATTCCATTAGCTAAAACTTTTGACGTACTATCAATTATTAAATCTACTTCTTTAGGGGTAACAACTAAATCTCCTACATAAGGCTTTAATATCTCATTTATCATATTTTGTTTTTCAGTTTTATTCAAAGATTTAAGCATATTATAGAAATCTGATCCACTGCTTGATTGTTTAATCATTTCGTCTATAGCCAAATCAATAGTGTCGTTTGCTAAAGTTGCAGCATCAACTACAGTAGGAACTCCTACTGCTATAACAGGAATGCCAAGGGTCCTTTCGCTTATCTCCATTCTTTTATTCCCAACTCCTGAACCAGGAGATATTCCTGTATTTCCTATTTGAATGGTCCTATTTACCCTAGATAATTTCCTTGAAGCAAGCGCATCTATACATATTAATAAATTAGGTTTTATCTTCTCAACTACTGATTTAATAATCTCTCCCGTTTCGATTCCTGTAATACCCAAAACACCTGGTGATAAACCACAGACTGGTCTAATTCCCTCGTCAATTTTGTCCGGTATTAATTGTTTTAAATGTCTTGTTATCATTATTTTTGAAATAACCTTAGGACCTAGTGCATCGGGAGTAACATTCCAATTACCAAGTCCTACAACCAAAACAGTCATATCTTTACTAACTTCAACTAACTCCATTAAATTTCTGCCTAAAACATCGCTAATTTCATCCATAGTATCCTTATCATAATGAACAAATTCTGGCATATCGATAGTTATATATGTTCCTATAGGCTTACCAAGTTTTTTCTCTCCAATTTCATTTAAAATGTTTACCTTTGTAATATGAGCTTTCCCATCGTCATTCTCTTCAACTAACAATCCATCTAATTTAGAACCTTCTTTTTTCTCATACATCTCTTTAGCTTCTACAGCTAAATCTGTTCTAATTGACACTCTTACACATCCTTTCGTATTTTGCATTGTGCATTGATAAAATTATTTTCCCCATATTTATAGTATAAATTCACTTTTTACCCATAAATATAATTGTATCTTTTAAAATTATACTTGAAGAGGTTAATATTTAATGCTATAATATCATTTGTTGAGTTAGGCAATATATGATAACCCTACGCGCTGCTTAACCCTACCAAATTACAAGGGGGTGAAATCATGGCAAATATTCAATCAGCTAAGAAAAGAGTTAAAGTTATAAAAACTAAAACTCTTAGAAATAAGATGATAAAATCAGCATTAAAGACTCAAGTAAAAAAATATGAATCTGCTTTAGAAGCAAAAGATTTAGGTGTTGCTAAAACAGAATTAACATCTTGTATAAAAGCTTTAGATATGGCTGCTTCAAAAGGCATTTTACATAAAAATAAAGCTGCAAGAACAAAATCAAGACTATCTGCAAAATTAAATAATTTAAGCGCGTAATTAAAAAGCCAGTGCAATTGCACTGGCTTTATAATACTGTTATTTTCATAATCAGAAATTCTAATTCTGTTTTCGTATTAACACTAACAGATTTTAATCTTTTTTCAGTTTCGATACATTCTTCAAGGCATTTCTTTAGGTAAGTAAACGAAAATTTCCTACTTTGAGTAACCATCTTATCACAAATATAGCTATTAAGCTTTAACTCTTTAGCTAAAACCCCAGAATTTTTACCATTATCAATTCCTACACGAATTTGAGTTAATAATCTCATTTGTCTTTCTATCATATATAAAATTGAATTTACAGCTTCTCCTTTAAATATCAATTCATCAAGAATATCTATTGCCCCATTTGGGTCTCTTTTAGATAAAAAATCAACTAAATTAAATATATCATTTTCACTTTTTCTACTAACCAAAGCATCAATGTCTTTTCTAGTTATATTCTCATTTTCTGTATATGCGCATAATTTATCAACTTCATTTTCAATTATATCCAAATTATTTTGTACATAAGAGCAAAATACCGCCAATTCTAATTTTTTAATATCCTTTCCTTTTTCTAAAAACATTTCTTTGACCTTATCCTCTAAAAATCTTCCTTTAAGTTTACCTATTTTAACTACTTCAATTTTTTTATCTAAGCTCTTAACTTTTCTGCTTTCTTTTTCTCTGGCATTAGAAAAAATATAATAAAATATCAAAACACAATCTTTTTGAATTTCTTCAATATATTTTTTTATTTCCTTATATGATTTTTCACTATTCTTGTCACAATCATCCCTGAAAAAATCAGCTCTATAAACCAAAACAACCTTCTTATCACTCATAAAAGGGAGAGTTTCGCAAGCATTTATTAATTTTTGAGGATCAATTGTTTGTCCATCAATTTCAACATAATTCAATTCATAAAACTCTTTATTCAAGCATTTATTAACAATCTTTTCAACAGATTCTTTTATGTTTTTTTCATCGTCTCCACAAAATAAATAAATATTTTTAATATCACCTTTTTTAATATTCTTATTAAATGTAACTAAATCTATCAACTTTTCATCCCCCAATTTATTTTAATAATAGTGTGAAGTGTGGAATGTGAAGTGTGAAGTTCCGGATAGTTTTGCTACGCAAAACCTACTATTTAATTTAAAGATTTGATAAGAATGATGAAATCATCCATAATTCCACACTCCGCTCTTCACATTTCACACTATTACCTCCATAATTCTAAATCAAAAATTCATCTTCAAAAAAATCTGTTGTCCTAATAAAAAAACAGGCACATACTTAGCCAACTTATAGCCTTTATTGAAAAATATATAACACACATACACCAAAAAAATAACAATCCCATCAAAATAATTAAGTTGTATTCTTAATGGCATATATTTCACGAATAGATATTCTATATTATAAAATGAACTGATAAATATAGAATTAATTGTAGTAATCACATTAAAAACAATTGGTAATTTCAAAAATAAAACACCTAAATTTCCCAGTATAATTATAACTGAAAAAAGGGGTAAAAATATTATATTAGATAACAAAGAAAAAATACTCACTTCTTCAAATACAAATATTAGATATGGCATAGTAAAAATTTGAGCACTAATAGTTAAACTAATATTCTCAGCAATATTTTTCGGTATATAATAAATCTTTCTTTTAATTCTATTATAATAGATTATTATCCCAACACAAGCTAAAAAAGATAAATGATATCCAACACTAACAGCTTCATAAGGCTTTATTAGCAATATTATTATACTAGCTAAGCAAAGAGATGACAAAGAATCATATTCTTTTAAAATCTTTTTTGAAAATTTATTGGTACAAACCATAATAAAAGCCCTAAGGGCAGATACCTTCCCCCCTATAAAAACCAAATATAAAAGGCTAGGTATTATAGCATAAATTCCTATAAACTTTTCTAGAAAACTATAAATTAAAACCATATGAAGTCCTGATACACATAAAATATGAGATATACCCATGGCCTTTACTTTATCTTTAGTATCATAACTCAAATATTGATCCTCACCGAAGCAAACCGCCAACACTACTCCTCCGCTAACTTTTCCGTAAGACTCAATATATTTATTAAATATTTTTTCTCTCACTGAATAAAACTTATAAATCATATCTTTTTCTTTTAATTGGATTTCCTTCGCATCTATTCTACCAATTATTCCTTTTGATAAATCCCTTTCGTCTATGTAGTTGCCTAAAACAATTATTGGCATCCCCTTTTCTAATTGAATATAGCTTTTTTCTAAAATCACATTTCTATTTAGATATGTACATACATAAGAGCTTCCTTTTTTCTCTACAACTCTTAAATCAAAACAATCTTCTGTTTTGGGATTAAAATATAAAGAAACAGAAAATACTCCAATGATAAAAAAGAATACTAATACTAATTTGCTAGCTTCTTTATTGAATATTAATAAAATAAAAAAAAATGCAGTTATTACTGCACCACAATAAACATTTTCAATAAACAATGAATATGCTAAGCAACCAAGGAAATTTACTAATGAATAAAAAACAAGAGGTCTATCCATCTATATTATCCTCACCATCAAGTTCTATAGTTATTTTAACATTATCAAATTCCGGCTCTAGCTCTACATCTACTACATTAGGAGTAGCTTCTATATTTTTCAACTTAAAATACTGATCTGTATATAATTGTGCTGATTCTATATTAATTTTATTATATTCTGAACGATACTCATCTCTTGGAATATTTAAGAACTCTTTATTACTGCCTTTAATTATAGTTTCTACTACGTTCTTTGACATATAAGCACCTCCATTTTTTATTTTATCCAAAAATTTTATATTTAATCTTAATAATTGTTTATTTTATAACTCATTTATTTCAAAAAAAACATCTACAAGTATTTTATTATTTATAAATATTTAACTAATACTTTAATCTATTCTTTTTTAGTATCATCGATTTTATTCTTCAATTTTTTTGTGACTTCTACTCCATCATTATATAATCCTGAAGCACCTAGTCCAATTATTATTCCTTCTAAGATTCCTTTTCTGATATCTTCTGTCCCTAAAGCTATTATTCCATATAAAATTCCTATAAACAGCGATAATAAAGGTAAAAATTTTTGTGGAATCCCTATCCTTCTAAAAATCATATTTATTGCTGCTACAATAGGAATATGAGCTATTGCTGTACCTGAAAATTCCATATAAACCTCCAATATGAATTATTTTTTTCTAATCAAACTACCATATATAAAAAATTCGAGTTACATTTTAAAACATTGCTGATATTTAAGCTGGGTAATTTATATAAAAGATCATTTTGATTATAGTTAAATATAAGTCCATATCAACAACTCTTTCATTGAGAGTTAGAATTAAAATTTGCTTGTACACATATTTCAGACAGTTTGGTTATACTATTATAATACTTACCTAGTAGTTATAAAGTTACACAAAAAAAGCATACAGATAAATCTGTACGCTTACTTTCTTTAACTATTCTTTAACCATCGTTTAAACATCGTTCAACTATTGTTCAACTATCGTTTAACCATCGTTTAACTATTGTTCAACCACTGTCATTCATTTTTATTTAATTTCATCCAAAGTCAAAAGAGAATTATCTTTTCGTCTCAGCTTAGCCAATTCAATTTGATTTTCAATAAGCTTATTTTGCAAGTCCATAATCTTATATTTAGATGATTGTAATTCAAATCTTAATTCTTTATTTTGCTTAAGCAGATTCTTTTTATCACCCATATAACTTTTTAATTCCTCGTGCATATTTTCAACTTGAACATTTAATTCTTTATTCTCTTCTTCATTTTTCTTTATTAATCTACTTGCCTCAGTACTATCTAATTTTATCTGTAACTCTGCATTATAGTTTTCAAGGCTTTGTATATACTTTTTCATATCTTCAAATTGTTTCTGCAATTCTTGATATTGTTTTTTAGCCTCATTTATATCTTTTAGCATGATTTCATTATTGTCTTCTAATTTAAAACATTCATCTGCAATATTACAAGCTGTAAGTATTGCTACATCAGAAGTACTCAATTTCGAATTATACTGAAGGATATTTTTAAATTTTTTATCTATATGACTAGCTACAGAATGTAGATAGGCTTCGTTTTCTTCACCTTTTAAATTGTATTCAATTCCATTAATCTTTACTGTTACAACATTCATAGGAACACCCTCTTAGATAAGTTATTCATAAATTATGTATTTTTAGAATACACATATCTATATTTTAACATATTATCATTTTTTATAAAATGATTTTATCTAAGTTCTGCTCCTAAATTATTCTCTAAAGTTCTAACAATTTTATCATGGACTTTATTAACGTCCTTATCTGTAAGAGTTCTATCAGCTTCTCTATATTTCAATGAATATGCAACAGATTTTTTACCCTCTGGTATCTGCTTGCCTTCATATATATCGAATAATTTATAACTTTCTAATAGTTTTCCACCCTTAGATTTAATAACTTTTTCTATCTCTTTTACTAAGATTTCTTTATCTAATAGAATAGCTAAATCTCTTGAAACAGCAGGATATTTCGGAAGCGCAGAATATTTCACTTCTCCTTCTATACTAGTAAATAATTTATCTATATTTATTTCCCCAACATAACACGGAACTTCAATATCATAGTTCTCACTAACATCAGGATGAATTTCTCCTATTGTTCCTATTACTTCTTTTCCGATAAGTACTTTGGCCGTTTTTCCTGGGTGGTAGCTCTTATTATCTTTTTCTCTTTCGAAATTTAAATCTTTAATTTTAAATTTACCAATTAAATTTTCCACTATACCTTTTAAATTAAAGTAATCCACATCTCCGTATAACCCAATCGTTAATATATTCCTTTCTTCTGGAAGTTTTTCTCCTGCAACAGGTATATAAACCTTACCTATTTCAAATAATCTTGCATATTCATTACTTCTTGTATAATTTCTTGACAAAGCTTCCATCATTGAAGGAAGAGTAGTAGTACGCATTATACTATAATCCTCTCCTAATGGATTTTTTATTTTAACAGTATTTCTTAAAATATCTTTTCCGTCAAGCATTATCTTATCAAACACTTTAGGGCTTACAAAAGAATACGCTATAGACTGATTTAATCCATCTGCTACTAAAACATCTATTAATTCACTTTGTAATTTTTGTTCTGGTGATTTTCCACCTCTTGGACTCTCTATATTAGGAATAGTTGAAGGTACATTATCATATCCATATATTCTTGCAATTTCTTCAGCTACATCTTCTCTTATGTTTACATCACTTCTAAAAGTAGGCACATGAATTACAAGTTCACATCCATCAACCGAAGTAATCAAATCTAATCTGTTTAAGTATTCTTTCATAGCTTCTTTAGAAAGTGTTAATCCTAAGAACTTATTAACCCAGTTAGAGTCAACTCTTAGTACATGTGGCTCTACAGCTTCAGGATATACATCCACAGTACCTTTCATAACCTCTCCAGCTCCTAGTTGTTGAACAAGACTGCACGCCCTATTAAGAGCTATTTCAGAAAGATTCGGATCAAGGTCTTTTTCAAATTTAGTTGAAGCATCTGTCCTAAGTCCTAATTTCTTTGATGATAATCGTATATTAGTTCCATCAAAATTAGCAGCTTCAAATATTACTTCAGTAGTATCATCCTTAATTTCAGAATTTAATCCACCCATAATACCAGCAATACCAACTTTTCTATCGCCGTCTTTTATACACAATATTGATGAATCTAAATCTCTTTCTTGCTCATCTAAAGTGATAAATTTCTCACCATCTTTAGCTCTCTCTACAACAATCCTATTTGTTTCAATTTGTCTGCTATCATATGCATGCATTGGTTGCCCTAATTCTAATAATATAAAGTTTGTAATATCAACTATGTTATTAATAGGTCTTAGTCCAGATTCTATCAATCTTTCTTGCATCCATTCTGGAGACGGTGCTATTTTAACATTCTTTATTCCTCTAGCCATATATCTTCTACATAGTTTATCATTTATTTCCGCTTCTAATACATCCTCTATGTTTTCCTTTGACAATGGTTTAAACTCAAGTTTCGGCAATTGATATACTTTATTTAAAGTTGCTGCTGTTTCTCTTGCAATACCTATAACACTCATACAATCTGGTCTATTTGATGTTATCTCAAAATCAAGCACTACACTTTCTAATTTCACAACTTCTTTAATGTCAACACCAATGGGTGTTTCTTCTGGCATAATCATAAGTCCTAAAATCTCTTCATCATTAGCAATTCCAAGTTCTTCTTTAGAACAAAACATACCATTAGATACCATTCCTCTTAATTTACCTTTTTTAATCTTTGTTCCATCAGCTAAGATTGAACCATGCAATGCTACTGGAACTACATCATTTTCTTTCATATTTGTGGCCGCTGTAATAATCTGAATATTTACTTCTTGCCCAATATTTACACTACATACAAATAACTTTTCAGCATCTGGATGTACTTCGATTTTATCAATTTTTCCTGTTACAACCTTAGATATATTATTCCCTGTTTTTATTACTTCTTCTACCTTTGAACCTGATAATGTAAGCGCATCTCCAAGTTCTTCTGCTGTTATATCTATATCAACATAATCATTAAGCCAATTTACTGGTACTTTCATTATTTTACCTCCTATACTTTAAATATTAAAATTGTTCTAAAAATCTTGTATCTGCTTCATATAGTAATCTTATATCATCAATACCGTATTTAAGCATTACCATTCTATCTAATCCAAATCCAAAAGCAAATCCACTATATACCTCAGGATCAATACCACAATTTTTAAGAACTTCAGGGTGAACCATGCCACAACCTAAAAGTTCAATCCAGCCTTCCCCTTTACAAACATTACATCCCTTTCCACCACAAACAAAACATGTTGCATCCATTTCAGCAGAAGGTTCAGTGAAAGGAAAATGATGTGGTCTAAATTTAGTATTCATTTTATCTCCAAACATCTTTTTAGTAAATAACTCTAAAGTTCCTTTCAGATCAGCAAAAGTTATTCCCTTATCTATAACTAAGCCTTCAACTTGATAAAAAATAGGTGAGTGAGTTGCATCAACCGAATCTGATCTGTACACTTTTCCTGGTGATATCATTTTAATTGGTGGTTTTTGATTTTCCATAGTCCTTATTTGAACAGGTGAAGTTTGAGTTCTTAAAACTACGTCATCATTTATATAAAACGTATCTTGCTCTCCTCTTGCAGGGTGATTTTTAGGAATATTCAAAGCTTCAAAGTTATAATAATCAAGTTCTACTTCTGGTCCCTCTTCAATAGAAAATCCCATAGATATAAATATTTCTTCAATGCTATCAAGTGTTAATTGCAGTGGATTTTTATGTCCTAGGTAAGTTTTTTTACCCGGCATAGAAATATCAATAACCTCATTTCCCAATTTTGCTTCTTTTTCTTTCTTCTTTAATAAATCACTAGTATCATTAAGAAAACTTTCTATGCTTTCTCTTACTTCATTTGCAACCTTACCTATTATTGGTCTTTCTTCCTTAGTAAGTTCCTTCATACCTCTTAATATTCCTGTAAGTTCCCCTTTTTTACCTAAAACTTTAACTCTAATATCGTCCAACTCTTTTAAACTCTCTGCACCTTTTAATTCTTCAAGTGCATTACTTTTGATTTGAAGTAATTTTTCTTTCATTGTTTATCTCCTTTCTTTTTATACATTCTTTTCAATGCACAATGCACAATGCACAATGCACAATTAATGATAATTCTCTCCCTTCCGTCGAGAATCTTTATTTATATTAATTAATCAATTTATTGATTAATTACGTTCTATTAAATCAAAAATTCTGTACAACAAAATCATCCTCAATTACAAATCATCTTTTATCTTTAATCTTTAATCTTTTATCTTTAATCTTTTATCTTTAATCTTTTATCTTTAATCTTTAATCTTTTAACTTCACTCTTCACTCTGCAAATTGCACTCTTCTTTTTAAAAAAGTTCTGCAAATTGCACTCTTTTCCAATAAAAAAACCCCATCCCACATAAAAAGGGACGGAGTTACCGTGTTACCACCCAAAATTAGCAATAATGGCGCGCACACGTCAATATTAGCTCACTTCATTAAAATAACGGCTCTACCGCTAGTCACTACTATTACTTCACAACTAGAACTCCGGAGGGAACTTCAGTAAAATTATTCATAAAAAGGCTCTCAGTTTACAACCTTTTCTCCCTATAATAAATGCATTAACTTACTTTCTCCATCATTGTCTTATAATTAAATAGATTTTTAAAAATCTATGCTTTTTGAATTACTAGTAACATTATAACCACAAATTACTTTGTTTTCAATAATTTTATCTAAATTAATTAAATCATTTTTTTTGACGCAACATTTCATATATCATTATACTACCAGCTACTGCTGCATTTAAAGACTCTGCTCCACCAGGCATTGGTATTTTAACCTTTATATCAGCAATATCGATAATTTCATCACACAAGCCATTAGCTTCGTTGCCTATAGCCAATATTACGTCATCATCATAGTTCACATCATAAAAATTAAACTCTGTATCCAAAGAACTAACCACTAGTTTAAATCCATCTCTTTTAAAATCCTTTAATTCGTTTATATCAAAATCATTAAAAATAGGAATTTTAAAAACTGATCCCATAGTAGACCTCAATGTTTTATCATTATACAAATCTACGGACCCTTTAGTTATAATCACTCCAGCAACTCCTGCAGCATGTGAAGTTCTTATAATTGTACCCATGTTCCCAGGATCTTGTATTCTATCTAAAAGAACATATAAGCCTTTTTTAGTAGGCTGTATATATTGTTTCATTTCAACAACGGCTAATATCCCCTGTGGATTTTTAGTAGTTGATATATACGAAAGTAATTTATTATCTACTTTTATTATGTCAACATTTTTTTTAACCATACACTGATTAATTATATTACTAAATTTCTCAATATAATTATCTTCTACAAATAAATATTTTATATTAAAATTTGAAAATACCAACTCCTGAACAAATCTCAATCCTTCAATCACAAATAAATTTTTTTCTTGTCTATATTTTTTAGTTTGTAGTTTTTTTATATCTTTTAGCAATAAATTATCCCTGCTTTTTATTTCCCTCAATTTCATCACCATGCTATTTTTCTATGACTTCTTCTATTTTACCAATTTCTTCTACTCCACCTATGGATAAAATCTTATCTCCAGCTTGCACTTGATCCAATGCAGATGGTGACACATTTATATCTTTTCCTCTTTTAATAGCCATAACATTTATTCCATATTTAGCTCTTAAATCAAGTTCTTGCAAAGATTTACCATACCAACTTTCTGGAACAGCAATTTCTGTAATACTATATTCTGGTGAAAGATTGATATAATCTAAGATGCTTGAAGATACTAAGTTATGAGCAACCCTTACCCCCATGTCTCTTTCTGGAAATACAATTTTATTTACTCCAAGCTTTATAAGAACTTTTTCATGCAAATTACTATGTGCCTTAGCTACAATATGAGGAACCCCAAGGTCTTTACACAAAAGAGCTGCCATAATATTCGCTTGCACATTAGATCCTATTGATATAACAGCTACATCAAAATTTCTAATCCCAAGTGTCCTAAGTATATTTTCATCTGTAGCATCAGCTTGCACTGCATGCGTTACTTCATCAGAAATGCTTTGGACTTTTTCTTCATTTTCATCAATTGCTAATACATCATAACCCAATGAATAAAGTGTAGTAGCTATCGAATATCCAAATCTTCCAAGACCAATTACAATGAATTGTCTTTTTTTCACAATATCACCTCTAACCAACGAGTATTTTACCTTCAGGATATTTTATAGAGATTCCCTTTCCTTTACTAGATAAAGCTAACATTAAAGTTAAAGGCCCTACCCTTCCAATATACATTGTTATCGCAACAATAAGCTTTCCTATAAAACTCAAATTAGGTGTCAAACCTAAACTTAACCCAACAGTTCCAAACGCTGAAAAAGTTTCGTAAACAACATATTCAAACGACATTCCTTTTTCAGTAACACTAAGTATTAATACATCAAGCATAATTACTGCTAACGCTATAAAAACAATAGCAAGTGTTTTATAAATTACTTCCTTTTTAATTGTTCTATTAAAAATAACAGTATCTTCTTTGTTCCTAATTACTGAAACAACAGTCATAATTAACAAACCAACAGTTGTAGTTTTTACACCACCAGCTGTAGAGCCAGGCGAACCACCTATAAACATTAACATGATAGTTAAAAATTTACCAGCCGTAGTCATAGCTGCTGTCGAAATAGAATTAAAACCAGCTGTTCTTGTTGTCACTGAAGCAAATAAACTATTTATAATTTTGTCCTTAAATCCCATACTTCCTAGAGTTGCAGGATTTTTGAACTCAAATAGAAACATAAGAATCCAACCACCAATAAGCAATACAGACGTCATAGTAATTACCAACTTTGCATGCAATGACAATTTTTTAAATCCTTTATAGTTCCATATTTCAGCCCATACAGCAAACCCTAGTCCTCCTACAATGACAAGTGCTGATATTGTAATTATAACAACAGCATTATCCGCAAAAGGCACAAGACTATTTCCTGTTAAATCGAACCCGGCATTACAAAATGCAGATATGGAATGAAATACACTAAAATATATCCCTGTCGTAACGCCATATTTAGGTATGAATCTAGTACTTAAAAAAATAGCGCCTGCACCCTCTGTTGCAAAAGTAAATAATAATATATATTTTGAAAGTTTTACCAATCCTTGAAGTGAAAAAGAATTCATAGCTTCTTGCATGACTAATCTTTGTTTAAAAGAAATCTTCCTGCCTGCAATAAGGGCTAGTAATGTAGCAAATGACATAAATCCTAGTCCACCTATTTGAATTAAAATCAAAATAATAGTTTTCCCAAAATAACTCCAATGCTCAGCTGTATTAAGTGTTACAAGACCTGTTACACACACTGCCGAAGTAGCAGTAAAAATACAATCAATTAATGAAGTTCTAGTTCCATCCCTCGAAGAAATAGGTAACCCTAAAAAAAACACTCCAATTAATATTACAATTGCAAATCCTAAGGCTAGTATTTGAACTGGTGTCAATTTTTTTGTTGCTTTCATATGCACAGTAAACACCTCTATTAAACCCTCTAATAATAATTATGTTCTTTTAAACATTTGATAATAATTATATCATTTAATTATTTTTTGTCAAAAAAATAATATGCAGCCATAAGCTGCATATTTTAAGAATTTAATTGTTTTTTTGCTTGATCTACTAAGTTAGCAAATGATTCTGGATCATTTATAGCTATCTCTGATAACATTTTTCTATTTATATCAATTCCAGCTAGCTTAATTCCATTCATAAATCTTGAGTAAGATAATCCATTTAATCTAGCAGCAGCATTAATTCTAACTATCCACAATCTTCTGAAATCCCTCTTTTTAAGCTTTCTCCCAATATATGCATATCTCATTGATCTTATAACTGTTTCATTAGCTACTTTAAAAGTTTTACTTCTTCTTCCGTAATAACCTTTAGCTAGCTTTAATACTTTTTTATGTTTTTTACGAGCATTTACCGCTCTTTTAACTCTTGCCATATCGTAAACCTCCTTCTACTTTTTCTACTATAGGTATGGTAATAATTTCTTCATTACTTTCACTTGTGAATCTGAAACTAAAGTTGCTTTTCGTAAATTTCTTTTTCTTTTAGATGATTTCTTAGTTAATATGTGACTTTTGTAAGCTTTAGCCCTTTTTAATTTCCCAGAACCTGTTTTCTTAAATCTTTTTGCAGCACCTCTATGAGTTTTCATTTTTGGCATTGTAATTCCTCCTTCCAGTTATGCTTTTTTTGGAGCTAATATCATAATCATATTTCTGCCTTCTAATTTAGGCTGTTTCTCCATTATACAAACATCTTCAATTTTAGAAAAGAATCCTTTTAAAATGTCTCTACCTTTGTAAGTATAGTCATTTTCTCTTCCTCTAAATCTGATAGTAACCTTAACTTTATCTTCATCGAGCAAAAATTTTCTTGCTCTATTAGCTTTTATCATAATGTCATGTTCTTCAATAGTTGGACTCATTCTAATTTCTTTTAAACTAACAATTTTTTGTTTTTTCTTAGCTTCTTTGTTTTTCTTAGTAAGTTCATACACATACTTGTTATAATCCATTATTTTGCAAACTGGCGGAGTTGCCTTGTCTGCTATCAACACTAAATCTAACTCTTTTTCCTCTGCAAGTTTCAAAGCTTCTCTCGCAGACATAAATCCTAATGGTTCCCCATCACTTCCAAGTAATCTAACCTCTTTAAATCTGATTTCATCATTTAATTGAACTTCTTTTTTAATACTTTTCACCTCCGAAATTTTATAAAAAATAAATAATATTTCATTAATTTCTTTTAATAATTTATTAATGTAAGGCTAATAATAAGTATTTATAAAACAAAAATGGGACAGCCATAGCTGTCCCATTATAAACATGTATAATTAATATATTAATATCAATACACGCAATAACCTTACTAGCTAAGCCGCAAGGTGAGAAACAGCCAAAGTTCCTTCTTAAAACATCATTCATTTTTCATACATGTTAATAGTACTATTAATCTATATGTTTGTCAATAGTAATTTTATTATTAATCTAGATAAATTGTTTTATTTTTTACTTCTTCTTTAACTTTTGCTATAAACTCTTCAGTTTTGATAGCCCCTAAATCCCCTTCTTTTCTACTTCTTACTGCAACTGTACCCTCTTCCATTTCTTTATCACCTACTATTAACATGAATGGGATTTTAGCAAGTTGTGCCTCTCTTATTTTATATCCGACTTTCTCATTTCTTAAGTCAACTTCAAATCTTATATCATTCTCTTTTAATATTTCCCCAATCTTCTCTGCATATTCTTTTTGTCTATCAGTAATATTTATTATTTTAACTTGTACTGGTGCAAGCCAAGTTGGGAATGCTCCCGCAAAATGCTCTGTTAAAATACCTATAAATCTTTCGATACTTCCAAATATAACTCTGTGAGCCATAACAGGTATATGCTTTTCACCATCTGCACCTATATATGATAATTCAAATCTTTCTGGCATTTGGAAATCCAATTGAATAGTTCCACATTGCCAAGTTCTGCCCAAACAATCTTTTAAATGAAAATCTATTTTAGGGCCATAGAATGCACCATCACCTTCATTTATAATATAATCTAACCCTGCAGCATCAAGTGCATCCTTAAGTCCATTAGTTGCATCTTCCCAATCTTCATCGCTTCCCATAGAATCTTCTGGTCTTGTTGATAGTTCAACATTATACTCAAAACCAAAAAGTTTATAAAAATCATCAATCATTTTTATTACATTAAGTATTTCTTCTTTAATTTGTTCTTTTGTCATAAATATATGTGCATCATCTTGAGTAAAACACCTAACACGCATGAGGCCATGAAGTGCACCAGATGCTTCGTGTCTATGCACTAATCCAAGTTCACCAAGTTTAATTGGGAGTTCTCTATATGAATGAAGATTACTCTTATATGCCAAAATGGCACCTGGACAATTCATTGGCTTTATAGCATAATCTTCTTCATCTATTTTTGTGAAATACATATTTTCTTTATAGTGATCCCAATGACCTGATTGATGCCACAGCTGTTCATTTAATATAATCGGAGTTTTTATCTCACCATAACCAGCTTTTATATGAGTTTGTTTCCAATAATCTTCTAATATATTTCTAAGAATCATACCTTTAGGAAAGAAAAACGGAAATCCAGGGCCTTCTTCTTTAATGTCAAATAAGCCTAATTCTCTTCCTAATTTTCTATGATCTCTTTTCTTAGCTTCTTCTAATAAGTGTAAATACTCTTCCAATTCTTCTTTTTTAGTAAAAGCAGTACCATAAATCCTTTGGAGCATTTTATTGTTTTCATTACCTCTCCAATAGGCACCTGCTAAGGAAAGTAATTTGAAAGATTTAATTTCTTTTGTAGAAGGAACGTGTGGACCTGCACATAAATCAACAAATTCACCTTGCTTATAGAAAGAAATTATAGCATCTTCTGGAAGATCTTTTATAAGTTCAACCTTATATTCTTCCCCTTTTTCTTCCATGTATTTAATAGCTTCAATTCTTGGGAGTTCAAATCTTTCTAGTTTTAAATTTTCTTTTACAATCTTTTTCATTTCCTTTTCAATTTCACCTAGCATCTCTGGAGTGAAAGAAAACTCTGCATCAAAATCATAATAAAAACCATTTTCTATTGCTGGTCCAATAGCTAATTTAACTTTTGGGTAAAGCCTTTTCACTGCTTGAGCAAGTACGTGTGAAGCTGTATGTCTTAAAATCCATTTACCATCTGCATCTTCAAAAGTTAATATTTCTAAATCAACATCTTCATTAATTTCCATCATCAATTCAACCTTATTGCCATTTACTCTAGCCCCAAGAGCCTTTTTCCTAAGTGAAGGACTAATATTAAAAGCAATCTGACTTATAGATGTTCCTTTTTCTACCTCAATAACTTTTCCATCTTTTAATGTAATTTTAACCATTTTAAATACCTCCGTTCTTTATTCAAAAATAGTTTGCAGTTTGCAGAGTGCAAAGTGCAGTTAAAACCTTTAAATCTTAAAACTCAAAAGATTATGTGAAATATATTTAGACACAAAAAAACCCGTACCCCACAAAGGGACGAGTTATCGTGTTTCCACCCTAATTAACAGTAATAAAACAAACTTCACTGTTCACTCAAAAGCTATAACGCAGCTTGCGATTTTGCCTACTATAGTTCAACAAATGGCTCAAAGGTGGTTTTCAACAGCACTTACCCAAGAAATCTTTCAGTCAACGGATTTCTCTCTCTTTGAATAGTAATCTGTATACTTTTCCTCGTCAATGCCTATAAAATCATTCAATTTAACATAATTATATTCATCCTAAAGATTTAAGTCAATACTAATTTTAAAATTTCACTTTATTTTCATAAATATTTTTTAAAAAAATCAAATTTTAACCGGATGAACTATATCTTCGATAGATTTGTAATGTTTAAATTCCACTTTCTCTTCAAAAACATTCTTAATAGTGCCAATCATTTCATTATCATTAATATTAGTATTATTGCTATAAACCACTATTTTTTTTGGTGAATATGAAATTAATCCACTCAATACTAAATCATCAAATCCAATTTGCCCTTCATATTTAGATGTTGTAAGATCATTCATCACATCATTTATTATATTCTCACCCTCTTCATTAAGGATTAAACAGCTATCATCTTCCTTTACAATTAAATTAATTTTGTCAATTCTACTATCTTGCGTTTCAACAAAGTATTTTAGTAATTTAATAAACTCCTCATACTCCTTCTCTACCATATATCTCTCAACTATTTTATTTAATACATCTTCAAGATTTCTTCTAATATCTTTTGTTCTAAACATAAAAAATCCATCGATATTGATTTCATTATTTTCTTTAATACATGCAGCAATTTTTTCTAAGATTTCATTCCTTTTATTCACGAAATAGATTAAATTGTCTTCACTAACCACATCATCCTGGACAAATACTCTATAAAATTTTTCTGATACTATTTGCATCTCCTCATATTTTAAGAAAAAATAATTTCTTTCAATAATTCCTGTTATTTCTTCTTCACAATATTGCTCAATAAATATATCTAAAATTATTTTAGATACGTGTTTTATAACTTCTCGTTTAATCCTTGCATAATCTTCATTTTCACCTGTAATTATTTCTATAAAATGAATATCACGTTCCATTGCTTCTGATATTCCAATATTTATATCTTTTTTATTGAAATTTATATTCATCAAATCTATTTTATTTACTATATCAAATTTTTCATTTTTAAAAATTATATTCAAAAGTATCACATACTTCACTCCTTTAAAAATAGTATGTGTCTTTTAATAATTGCTATACGACATTTATTGATTTATGATATAGTTACATTGTACAAAATCCATTAAGGAGTGAATGCTTTGAAATATTTTTTTGTAGATAATAGAATTACAGAAGAAGAAGAAGATGCCTTGAAAAAATATGGCAAAATAATCAAATGTCCAGCTTGTCAAGAGTTGTACAGTGCCATTTCTGCTCATCCAGATATATTAATGCATATACTACCAAAGAATGAAATTGTTATTCACAAAAATTGTCCACAACAATTCATTAATTTATTAAATTCCCTTAACTTTAAAATATATCTATCTGAAAACAACTTAGAATATAGTTATCCATTTAATATACCCTTAAATGCACTTTCTTCAGAAACTTTTTTTATGCATAATTTAAAATATACAGATCCAATTTTACTTGAAAAAATTAAAAACAAAAAACTAATAAATGTTAAACAAGGTTATACAAAATGTTCTACTGCTATAATTAAAAAAAATGTTTTTATGACTAGTGATACAGGAATTTATAATTCTTTAATCAATATTAATTGTCATGTACTCTTACTTCCTCCAGGAGATATAGTGCTGACTGGATTAGACTATGGTTTCATAGGAGGCACGTGTGGCCTAATTGCTGAAAACACTTTAGCCTTTTACGGTAGTTTAGATTATTATAAATTTGGGAAAGAAGTTTTAGATTTTCTTAAAAAACATAAGGTTAAGCCTATTTATTTGAGAGATGGTAAACTAATAGATAGAGGAAGTATCCTTACATCCTCTATAGAATAAATTATTGTAAAATCAGCAGATATTCATCAAATTTTTAATTACTTAAGATACCTAAAAAAAGAAGCACGAAAACTAAGTTTTCGTGCTTCTTTTGGAGGCGCCACCCGGATTTGAACCGGGGATAAAGGCTTTGCAGGCCTCTGCCTTACCACTTGGCTATAGCGCCACATTGGAGCGGAAGACGAGATTCGAACTCGCGACGTTCACCTTGGCAAGGTGACGCTCTACCACTGAGCCACTCCCGCAACATGGTGGCTTCAACTGGAATCGAACCAGTGACACGAGGATTTTCAGTCCTCTGCTCTACCGACTGAGCTATGAAGCCTTAAGCAAATAAATTGGCGACCCAGAAGGGACTCGAACCCTCGACCTCCGGCGTGACAGGCCGGCACTCTAACCAACTGAGCCACTGGGCCATTTATTTGGTGGGAACAACAGGGTTCGAACCTGTGACCCCCTGCTTGTAAGGCAGGTGCTCTCCCAGCTGAGCTATGCTCCCTCTTTCAACGACAAGATTTATTATACTAATTTTAAATAAGTTTGTCAACAACTTTTTTTAAAGTTATTTTTAATAATCTTGCACGTTGAGTGCATTAATATCTTATAAAAATAAATAACTTTTGTCAACATCAATATTTCTATTTATATTAAATTAATTTAACATCTCGCTTATTTATTCAATAACTCTTTCTTATTCATGTACATCTATTTTTTTACCTATAATATTATTTATATTAAATATACTGCTATTTGTTACATTCTATTTTGAAGCTTTTTCAATCAGTTCTCCAATTTCATCTTTGCTAAATTTATATGATTCATTACAAAAGTGGCATTTTATTTCTTCTTCATTTCCCTCGTCATACATATTTTGAAGTTCATCTTTTCCAATACTTATTAATGCTTTCTCTACTTTTTCTCTACTACAATCACATTTAAATTTGGGTTCAATTTCTTCTAATATTTTGAGGTCCATATCATCAAACATAAAATTCACTAAATCATCAATAGTTTTGCCATTAGCTAAAAATTTAGATATTCCACCTAAATCCTGTAATCTATAGGTTATGATGTCAGCTAACATTTCCTCTGCTCCAGGTAGCATTTGAATGATAATACCACCAGCAGCTTTAACAGATAGATCAGTATCCACTAGCACTCCTACCCCTACTGCACTTGGTGTTTGTTCTGATACGGTAAAATAATAAGCAATATCATCTCCTATTTCACCAGAATAAATTGGAACCTGAGCAACGTAAGGCTCTTTTAATCCAAGATCTCTAATAACCACTAGTCTACCATCTTTCCCAACTATGCCACTAACGTCAAGTTTACCAATAGAGTTAGCCGGCAAATCCGCTAATGGATTTCCTATGAAGCCCTTAACACTTGCGTCAGCATATGCTGTAGCCACAAGTCCTTCTGCAATCCCATTACCATCCATTTTTAGTGTAATCACTTCTTTTTCACCTTTTAACATAGACCCCATAAGGGAACCAGCTGTCAAAATTCTACCTAAAGCCGCTGCAGAAGTTGGCGCGCATCCATGAGCCTTTACTGCTTCATTAACTAAATTTGTTGTTCCTGCTGCTAAAATCCTTACTTGCCCATCTTTTGCAACTGCTTTTATTAATTTATCTTTCATCAATAATCCCTCCGTTTTCACCTTATATAAACTTTTTTAAATAATACGTTATTCTTTCTGTTTCTTTCTGAACTTCTTCATCAGTATAGTTGTCCACTTTCTTTAACATCCTAAAACCTGCTTTTTTTATTATCTCCTCAATATACTCTTCACTTAAAATTTTTTCTGTATGATTTTCCTCAAATTTCCTGTACAATTCACCATCTTTTGTAAAAAAAGTTAATTCCATATTCAAAACACCATCATCTAGATAATTTTCCCATATATAAGAAGCAACATTACTATTATATGTATAAGTATTATTTCCTAATATATTAGTAAGTTTATAATATGAATTGATATCAAAAATAAACATACCATCATCTTTGAGATGAATAAATACCTTTTCAAAATAAGATATTAAATCTTCCTCTTCTACTAAATAATTTGTAGCATCTAAACAAGATGTTACCAAATCAAATTTTTGATTTAAATTCAAACAGCTCATATCTTGACAAATAAACTTTGCTTTCAATTTTTTGTCTCTAAATTTTTGTTGTGCTATCATTAGCATTTCACTAGATAAATCAACAGCAAAAGTAAACTTAAAATACGGAGCAATAAACTGTGTCAAATTACCGGTTCCACATGCAATATCCAAATAATCATTAAATTTTATACTATTTATATCACATTCATTTTTAATAGTATCTGCCCATAGCTCATAATCAACGTCTTCATTTATTAATTCATCATACAATTCAGCTAATTCATAATATTGACTCAATATATCACTTCCAAACATTAAAATAATTGCTCTTACTATAATAAACATAACCCTTATAAAAATCAATATCTATACTTCTATTTTTCCATATTACTTTGAATTTCTGAATTTTTAGGAATATTCATCTCTCTCTTCCTTTTAGTCATCAGTCCCCCAATTCTACCTGTCTCTTCTGCTGTTAAAGCTCCCCATCCACATTCATCTACTTTGTCTCTTAACCCAAGCTCATCTGCAATTTCATACTTTACCTTTTCTCTTAATTTTTCTAAATCACTTAGTTCTCTATTTGCCTTAATTTTAGCCTTAATAACCTTTTTTAACGGTGTTTTTCCCATAATATCCCTCCTAGTATATTATTGTTGCCATAGAAAAAAAATTTATTCATCTGTCGCGACATCTATTTTTCAAAATATAATTAGCAATTGCTAATTGCTAATTGCTAATTGCTAATTGCTAATTGCTAATTGCTAATTTATTTTAGATTAATAACTATTAGTTGCATAATAATTTTATCTATGTTACACTATTTTATAATTAAAAGAAAAAAAGAATATTTATTCGTTGCCAAGGTAGAGGAGCTGTCATAATCAGTATTTGTTATAAGCTGGCAAGCTACGATTAACAAAGAAAGGGATTACAGCCGAAGAAGGTTTATAGCCAACTGAATCTTCTGGCTTTATATATAACATATATGAAGCTGTCACTTAAAGATATTCATTACAAAAATCGCTTTATACAATTCAAAACTTGTAATGTTTCCGTCAGTTTTGTACTTATGTAAATCAATCATTGTAATTGTTTATCTATACAGGTGGAGCACTACTAGGTACACTATTTGATAATACGTACGATGTTAAAAGTGTCCCTTTTAGCATCGTTTTTTTGTATATTCTTAATTAACTTAATATAAAGGTCAATAATTAATAACTATAGTATAATAATATATAAAGACACTTTAGTATTAACATATGTTCCAAAATATTTTAAAAATAAATAATATTATAAACTTAATATCAAGGAGGTAATTTTAATGAATTATAATGTAGCAGTTGTAGGAGCTACTGGTATGGTAGGACAAAAATTTGTAGAGGTCTTAAAAGAAAGAAATTTTCCTATAGATACCTTATATTTATTTGCATCTAAAAGATCTGCTGGAAAAATTGTGAAGTTTGATGGTAAGGATTTAAAAGTTGAAGAAACATGTGAAGAAAATATAAAAAACAAGAAAATTGATATAGCTTTATTTTCTGCTGGTGGCTCTGTAAGTGAAGAGTATGCACCAATCTTTGCTCAATACGGAGCTACAGTTATTGATAACAGTAGCGCATGGAGAATGGACCCTGAAGTACCTTTAGTAGTTCCAGAAGTTAATCCCGAAGATATAAAATTACACAAAGGAATTATTGCAAATCCAAACTGTTCAACAATTCAAGCAATGGTTGCCTTAAAGCCACTTCAAGAAAAATACGGAATAGAAAGAATTGTTTACTCAACTTATCAGGCAGTATCAGGAGCCGGTGTTAATGGTTACAAAGATTTAGAAAATGGAATTAAAGGGGAAGCTCCTAAAAAATTCCCTTATGCTATAGCAGGAAATGCAATTCCTCATATCGATGTATTTTTAGACAATGGGTATACTAAAGAAGAAATGAAAATGGTCAATGAAACAATTAAAATACTACATGATGATCAATTAAAAATAACAGCAACTGCTGTAAGAATACCTGTTTACTATGGTCATAGTGAAAGTATAAACGTTGAACTTAAAAGAGAATTTAATATAGAAGAAATTTTCGAACTTTTCGCTCAGTCAAAGGGTATAATATTAAGAGACAATGTAAAAGAACTTGTTTATCCAATGGCACTTGAAGCCGAAGGAACAGACGAGGTTTATGTTGGCAGAATTAGAAGAGATTTCAGTGTTAAAAACGGATTGAATCTATGGGTAGTAGCTGACAACATCAGAAAAGGAGCTGCATCAAACGCAGTTCAAATTGCTGAATGCTTAATAAATAATAAATAAAGGGTGATTTTATGAGTTTATTTAAAGGAAGCGGTGTTGCTGTAGTAACTCCATTCAAAAATGGGAAAATTGATTTTGAAAAATTAGAAGAATATTTAGAATGGCATATTTCCTCTGGTACCGATGCTATAATAATTTGTGGTACTACAGGTGAAGCCTCTACAATGTCACTACGAGAAAAAAAAGAAGCTATTAAATTCACTGTGGATGTAATAAACAAAAGACTACCAGTAATTGCTGGTACAGGAAGTAACGATACCGCCTCAAGTAAAAGCTTAAGTTCTTGGGCTGAAAGCATAGGAGTAGACGGATTACTTTTAATAACTCCTTACTATAATAAAACAACTCAACGTGGTATAGTAGCTCATTACAACGAAATATGCAGTGCAGTAGAAATACCTGCTATTGTATATAATGTTCCTTCTAGAACAGGACTTAATATAGAGCCTTCTACATTACTAGAATTAACAAAAATCGAAAATATAGTTGCAGTAAAAGAAGCTAGTAGCAATATAGCTCAAGTAGTTAAAATGAAAGCCTTATGTGGCAATAAAATAGATTTTTATTCTGGAAATGATGACCAGGTAATTCCATTATTATCACTGGGTTCTCTAGGAGTAATTTCTGTTGCGGCTAATATAATTCCAAAAGAAATGCATGAAATCTGTGAATTATATTTTAACGGAAAGGTAAAAGAAGCTGCTGCACTTCAATTGAAATTAATCCCACTTATAAGTTCTTTATTTATAGAAACTAATCCAATACCTGTTAAGACTGCAATGAATCTCATGGGAATGGATGCAGGAGACCTTAGACTCCCATTATGTGAAATGTCTCCTGAAAACAAATCTATTTTAGAAAAAGAATTAAAAGCACTTAATCTAATAGTTGAGGAGAACTAATATATGATAAAAGTAATTTTAGTAGGCTGCTCTGGCAGAATGGGAAAAACAATATCAAGTGCTGTTTCTAATTTTCCTAATCTTTCTATTGCCGCTGGTATAGATTATAAACAAGAAAATGGATTTAATTATCCTATATTTAAAAAAATTGACGATTGTAATATACAAGTGGATGTAATTCTTGATTTTTCAAGACCTGACTCACTTAATTCTTCATTATCTTACGCAAAGGATAAGTCCTTACCTTTAATTTTGTGTACAACAGGATATGATGATGCCCAGCTTGCAACTATAGAATCTGCTTCACGACAAATACCTCTATTTAGGTCTGCAAACATGTCAATAGGCATAAACATATTGAACTCTGTGCTAAAGCAAATATCAGGCTTCTTATATGAAAATTACGATATAGAAATAATAGAAAAGCATCACAATCAAAAAGTAGATGCACCAAGTGGAACTGCTTATTTACTAGGCGATACTATAAAAGATGCTATAGCAGAAGAAACAGTATATGTTCACGGTAGAGACGGCATTGCAAAAAGAGAAAAAAAAGAGATTGGTATGCACGCTCTAAGAGGTGGTAGTATTGTAGGCGAACATGAAGTTATTTTCGCTGGCCAAGGTGAAACTATAGAACTTAAACATACAGCACTTTCTCGGGAAGTATTTGCCATAGGAGCTCTTAAATCTTGCGAATTTATGTACGGTAAAAAAGCAGGAAAATATAATATGGATGATGTGATTGCTGAAAAGCAAGTTTAAAGAATAAATTCAAAAGATTAATTTAAAAGATTAATGCACAATGCACAATGCACAATTGATGATGATTCTCCTCGTTCCTCGGAGAATCTTTATTTTATTTAAGCAAAATCTATACCCAAAAGAAAAAAAGAAGAATCCTAAGATTCTTCTCTTTTTTGAATTATTCTACTATTTCAACTTGACCAAAGTAGAATTGACCCATTTTTGTTTTCATCCAACCTTGCACTTTTTCACTAACCATTACTAAATCACTGTAGTAGTAGATAGGAACCATTGGCATTTCTGCCATCATGATTTCTTCAGCATCATAGAATTTTTGTGATCTATCTTGACCAGTAGTAGTTCTTGTTTCAGCTATTGCTGCATCAAATGCTTCACTACTCCATTTACCATAGTTTTGAGAAGAATCTGTTAAGAATAAGTCTAACATTGTTAATGGGTCAGCATAGTCACCAATCCATCCACCTCTAGCAATCTCAAAGTTTCCAGTTTGTCTTGAATCTTGGAATACAGCCCACTCAGAGTTAGTTAATTTAACATCTATTCCTAAATTAGTTTTCCACATTTCTTGAACTGCTTCTGCTACCGCTTTATGGGCTTCAGAAGTGTTATAAGAAAGAGTTAACTCAGGGAAACCTTCTCCATTTGGATATCCAGCATCAGCTAATAATTGTTTAGCTTCATCAAACATAGAATCATCTGTAGGAACTCCATATCCTCCAGCTGTTTCATTGAAGTCATTTCCATCAGCATCTAAAAGACCTACAGGTACAAAACCAGTTGCAGGAATTTGACCACCTTTAGTTACTGTTTCAACAATTGCACTTCTATCAATTGCGTAAGTTAATGCTTTTCTTACATTAACATCTTGTAAAACTTCAACATTTTCAAGATTAAAAGTATAGTAATAAGTACCAACCATTGGTAAAACACTAAAAGTTGGATCTTCTGCTTGTAATCTTGCTATTTCAGCACTTGGAACATCATCTAAAATATCTAATTCACCATTTTGGTAAGCAGTTAAAGAAGTTGTAGCTTCTACTATCATTGAAGCTTCTATAGTATCAACTTTTACAGAATCAGCATTCCAATAGTTTTCGTTCTTGCTCAAGACAATTTTATCTCCTGATTTGTATTCAGTTAATTTGAAAGGACCATTAGATATTGCTTTAGCAGGATCTTTTGCCCAAACACCATCAACATCAACCATGTCTTCTCTTGCAGGCATAAATGTATAGAATCCAGTTAAACCTAAGAAATATTCAGCTGGGTAAGCTAAAGTAACTTCAAGAGTTTTATCATCTAATGCTTTAACTCCAACATCTTCAGCACTACCTTCTCCAGCACTAAATTCTGCAGCACCTTTTATAGCAGCTGCTTCAAAAATAAATGCATACTCAGAAGCTGTAGCAGGGTCCATTCCTCTTTTCCAACCAAATTCAAAGTCACCAGCAGTTACAGGTTCTCCATCTGACCATTTAGCATCTCTCAAAGTGAAAGTATAAACTAATTGATCATCAGATACTGTATAACTTTCTGCTATACCAGGAACAATCTCACCATTAACATCTCTCATCAAACCTTCAAATGTGTTAGTTAAAATATCTCCACCATCTGAAGCCGAGTTTAATTGTGGATCCAAAGTTTTAGGATCTGATCCTAAATTCCATTTTAATACTGATGCTACTGCTGTTTCTTCATTATCTGCAGCGTTAGCATTTCCATTATTAGTGTTTTCGCTATTGTTTGAACCACAACCAGCTAAAACAGAAACAGTTAGTAATAATGCGGTTAAAATCGATACAACTTTTTTCATTTTATTTCCCCCTTTATATTTAAATTGCAAGTAATTAATTATATTATATTTCTCACAATTTATATCATTATTATTATTGACAAAATCAAAATTTTTATTTATGAGCTATTTTGTCAAATGACACGCAACCATATGACCATCACCAATATTTTTTAGCTCTGGTTCTACTTCTGAGCAAACATCCATGCAATACTGACATCTAGTTCTAAATCTACAGCCAGATGGTGGATTTATCGGACTTGGAACATCCCCTTCAAGTATAACTCTTTTTTTGCTACCTGTAAAATCCGTATCCGGTACAGGAATAGCAGATAATAGAGCTTGCGTATATGGATGTGTAGGATTATCATATAAATCATCACTGGTAGTTACTTCCACCATTTTACCAAGATACATTACCCCTATTCTATCAGATATATGTTTAACCATTGATAAGTCATGTGCTATGAACAAATAAGTCAATCCAAGTTCATTTTGTAAATCTTCAAGCATATTAACCACTTGAGCTTGAATTGATACGTCAAGGGCAGATATTGGCTCATCACATATTATAAATTCTGGTTGTACGGCCAAAGCTCTTGCAATACCTATTCTCTGTCTTTGACCACCACTAAATTCATGTGGGTATCTACTTGCATGTTCTTTACTTAAACCAACTTTATTTAAAAGCTCATAAATGTATTCTTGTTTTTCTTTTCCTTTAGCAATGTGATGCGTATCTATAGCTTCTCCAATAATATCTGCTACTGTCATACGGGTATTCAACGAAGCATATGGGTCTTGAAAAATCATTTGCATTTTTTTTCTGTAAGGAAACATTTCTTTCTCAGATAGCTTACTAATATCTTTTCCTTCAAAAATTACATTTCCTCCAGTTGGCTCATATAATTTAATTAAAGTTCTACCAGTAGTTGATTTACCACAACCAGATTCCCCAACTAAACCAAAAGTTTCACCTTTTTTTATTCCAAAACTAACTTCATCTACTGCCTTTATATATTTAATCTTATTTCCTAAAAAGCCTTCTTTTTTTACGAAATATTTTTTTAATTCTTTAACCTCTATTAAAAATTCATTATTACTTTCAACATCACTCATTTTATTGTCCTCCTTTTATAACAGTATCCATATCCGGTGCATTCTCATGAAGCAACCAGCACATAGACCTATGTCCTTTTTCAATTTCAAAGTAAGGAGGTCTTTCATCTAAGCAAATATCCATTGCATAAGGACATCTTTCACAGAAAGGACATCCTGTAGGTGGTTTTAATAAATCTGGTGGAGAACCCTCTATAGGTATCAATCTTTCTCTTTTACCTTTAGTAATTTTAGGAATTGATTTCATCAATCCTAAAGTATATGGATTCTTAGGGCTTTTAAAAATTTGCTGTGCTGTTCCCTCTTCCATTATTAATCCACCATACATTACAACAACTCTAGAACAAGTTTCTGCAACTACTCCTAAATCATGAGTAATCAGTATAATTGAAGTTCCTAGCTTTTCTCTTAAATTATTCATTAAATCTAATATTTGAGCCTGAATTGTTACATCTAAAGCAGTTGTAGGCTCATCAGCTATTAACAAATCCGGTTGACATGACAAAGCAATCGCTATCATAGCACGTTGTCTCATGCCTCCACTAAACTCATGTGGATAGTTATCTATTCTATCTTCTGGTGAAGGAATACCAACTAGTCGCAACATTTCTATAGCTTCTTTTTTAGCTGCCTTCTTACTAAGCTTACGATGTTTCATAATAACTTCTATAATCTGATCTCCAATTTTAAAAACAGGATTTAATGAAGTCATAGGATCTTGAAATATCATTGCAATTTCATTCCCTCTAATTGCAGTCAATTCCTTCTTGCTTTTATCTAAAATATTCTCACCTTTGAAAAATACTTGACCTTCTTTTACTTTGCCTGGATGACCAATTAGTTTCATTATTGATTTAGCAGTAACACTTTTACCGCTACCTGATTCTCCAACTATACCTATTGTTTCACCTTGATTAACATCAAAGCTAACACCTCTTACGGCTTGAACTTCACCTAAATGAGTAAAGAAAGAGGTTTTAACGTCTTTTAATTCTAATATTTTATCAGCCATATCCAATCACTCCTCTTCTATTTACGTAGACGCGGATCTAACGCATCTCTTAGTCCATCACCTAAAAAGTTAAATGCAAAAATAGTTATACATATAGCCAAAGATGGGAACAAAAGTTGATATGGATATATTCTAAGCGTAGTTAAAGCATCACTAGCTAATGTACCCCAAGATGCTTCCGGTGCCGGAATTCCCAAACCTACAAAACTCAAAAAAGCTTCTGTAAATATAGCCGTAGGTATAAGCATTGTCATTGTAACTATTATAGGTCCCATTGCGTTTGGAATCAAATGTTTGAAAATTATTTTTGTTTTTGATACACCTAACGTTCTAGCCGCTAATACAAATTCCTGTTCTTTTAAAGATAAAACTTGACCTCTAACTAATCTAGCCATTCTTACCCAATAGACGGTACCTAATGCTACAATCATAGTTTTTAGTCCTGCTCCCATTACCACCATAAGCAAAATAACAATAAGCATCAACGGGATTGTATTAATCAAATCAACAATACGCATCATTATATTATCTGTTCTTCCACCTTCAAATCCAGAAATAGCACCATATGTTACCCCAATCAAAGCATTTACTAAAGTAGCAACAAATGCAATAAGGAGAGAAATTCGTCCACCATAAAAAACTCTAACCATTACATCTCTTCCTAAATTATCTGAACCCCATTTATAAGTTTTATTTCTAACATTCTTATATGGTTCGATTTCTTCCCCATTTACTTCAAGTGCAAATTTTTTACCATCTGTACCTATTGTCTTAGCTGCATAAGAATAATCTATAACTACTTCTTTACCATAAAACTCAAATGTATTAGCCTTATTTACCATATCTTTTTTAGTTGAATCTACTCTTTCTAGAAGCTCACCATCTTCTGAGACTTCTATTAATCTGTATTCTTTATGTACATATGCATACTTATCACCAATCTTATAAATAGTAAAGCTTTGTGGGATATTGGCAAAATCTAACTGTTGATCAGAATATGAAAAATCTGAAAACTTTGGTCCAAAAACTGCACACAATAATATCAATATTATTGTAATTAATCCAACCATTGATAACACATTCTTTTTTAGTCTTCTCCAAGCATCTTGCCAATAAGTAAGACTAGGTCTAGAAATAACTTCTTTATCAAATCCACTTTTATCTAATTTAGTAAATCTAGTACTATCGTATTTTATATCAGCCACTTTATTTCCCCCCTAATCCTTAAGTTTAATTCTTGGATCGATTAATCCATATGCAATATCAACAAGGAAAATCATAAATATAGAAAAAGCAGCATAAAAAATTGTAACACCAAGTATAACAGTGTAATCTCTATTACCTACGCTTTCAACAAACAACTTACCCATACCTGGAATTGCAAATATTCTTTCAACTACAAAAGAACCAGTCAATACTGCCGCAATCATAGGTCCAATATATGTTACTACTGGTATCAAAGCATTTTTCAATGCATGCTTACTTATAACTTTAAATTCGCTAAGACCTTTTGCTCGTGCAGTCATAATATAATCTTGTCTCAATACTTCAAGCATACTAGACCTTGTTAGTCTAGCAACAAAAGCTAATGAAAATCCACCTAAAGCTATTACTGGACCAATATAATGTTTCCATGATGTCAATCCATTTGACGGTAGCCAACCAAGTTTCGAACTAAATATGTAAATTATCATTGTAGCCATTACAAAACTAGGAATAGTTATTCCCAAGGTCGCTATTACCGTCACTAAGTAATCTTGCCACTTATTTTGCTTCAGAGCAGATATCAATCCCAAAGGAATACCAATTATAATTATTACTAAACAAGCTGTTCCCCCAACTTTAGCTGAAACTGGAAATCCTTCTTCAATCATGTCAGTTACTTCTACTCCAATTTTTTGAAATGATGGTCCTAAATCTAGTGTAACAACACCTTTTAAATAATCTACGTATTGTTTCCATAAAGGATCATCTAAATGATATTTCTCATTTAGCGCTTCTAATACCGCTGGTTGAAGAGCTTTATCTCTTGTAAAAGGCCCTCCTGGAATAGAATGCATTAAAGCAAAAGTCAATGTAACTACAAAAAACAATGTTATAAACATCGAGATAAATCTTTTAATTGTATACTTAATCATATATAACTCCTTTCCATCACTCTAATAACTTACTATTAATAAAATAACAGTAAGTCCATCCTTTTTTTGTTTTTTCTCAATTATAATTTAAATATAGTATGTAGTCAATATACAATTACAATCACTACTACAACTTAAACTATTATTAGTAAGCAAAATAACTCAAAAAAAACAAATATATACTTAAATTACTACATAAAAATACAGTGGTAATTTTATTTTCTCTATTAATAATTGAGTTGTTTTTATGATTTTCTAAGAGAGAAAATTAATGATTTCTCAAAAATTAAAAGTTAATTCATTTCAACTCTATATAAGAACAAAAAAAAATAACAACAGCAATAACTCTCTCTTAGTTGTATATTCGATAACAAAGCTTTTAACCTTTTAGAAAAACTAAAATCTTATCCTGAAACAAAACTTACAATAATTTTATCTCAATTGAGTTTAAATAGCATTGTTCATATGTCCTCTACACTATTGATTTCTGTACGTATTATGAAAATTAAGTTACGCAAAACTCCATTACTTTAATAATCGCTATATGTTTTTTCTGTTTTTTTAATTGTACTTACTTTTTCTAAATACAATAAAAATAATACCATCTTTTTTTTTCATTGTCAAATGTTTTTGATAATAAAAAGCAATTCAATATATCCGTTTTATTACAACATATTGCATTTTTTCCAAACATTAATATCATCAAAAACACAGAACTGATATTCTATTTTAATCTTTCTTAAACGTTCAATCTTTAATTTAATGATAAAAAAATATATATAATTTATGCATTAAAATTGCATAAAATTTCATACCAATCATCCAGACAATAATTTTCAAACTTAATCAGCAATTATAAATAATTTCACAAAACTTTCTAGTTCACTTAAAGCTTTTTCTAACTGCTCATCACCATAACAATATGAAATTCTTATATATCCTTCTCCTCCTATTCCAAAAGCTTTACCTGGTACAATAGCTACTTTTTTCTCCTTAAGTAGTCTTTCGCAAAACTCTTCAGATGATATTCCAAATTGTTTTATTGAAGGAAATATATAAAATGCTCCCTTTGGCATATATACATCAAATCCTATGTTTTTTAATCTATTATATACATAATCTCTTCTTTCTATAAATTTTTCCTTCATTATAAATACTTCATTTAAGGAATTTTTTAATCCTTCAAGCACACCATACTGAACTACGGAAGTCGCACAGGAAACATTATATAAATGAACCTTGGTTATTTCAGAAATAATATCCTTAGAAGCACATACATACCCAAGTCTCAGTCCAGTCATAGAAAACATTTTTGAAAAGCCACTAATTAATATAACCCTTTCTCTTAGTTCTTCAACTTGTGCTGGCGAATAATACACATCTTCAAAACAAAGGGAACTATATATTTCATCAGAAATAATTACTATATCTTTTTCTAATAAAACTTGGGTTAACTGTTCTAAATCTTGCTTTGATAGAGTTGCTCCTGTTGGATTTGAAGGAAAAGACAGCACAATAGCTTTAATCTTTTCATCTTCTATTTGTTTTCTCAAATTTTCAATATCAATACTAAAATCTTCATTTAAATGATAATTTACACATTCTCCTCCACACAAAGTAACACAACTTTCATAAGCAGGATACGCTGGTGTAGGTATAAGAACTTTATCCCCATAATTAATGATAGTTTTAAATGTAGAAAATAAAGCTTCACTCCCACCAACTGTAACACAGATTTCTTCCTTGCCATAATTTATATTAAACTGGTTTTGTAAAAACAATGAAATCTCTTCTCTTAATTCTTCAATACCTGCATTTGGTGTATATGTTGTTCTATCTTCTTCAATAGCTTTTACAAGTGCTTCTTTAATTTTTTCTGGCACCGAAAAATCTGGCTGTCCTAAAGTTAATGATATTGCTCCTTCAACCTTTGATACTTTATTAAAAAATTTACGTATACCTGAAATTTCTACCTCTTTAACCCTTTCTGCAATAAACTTATCCATAATAAACCTCCAACTATCTTTATTCTTTCATAAATTTTACAACAACTTTTTGCTAAATGCAAAATTTTTTACTAAAAACGCAACAAATTTAATAAAGAATTTTATATTTTGGAATAAAATGTCTTTTGTTTACCAATAATATAATCTATAATAAGTCTATACAACATTAAAGGAGGTATTTAAATGCAATACGATTTAACTGATCCATACGAAATTGCTAGATACATAAAAGAAGTAACAAAAACAACTCCAGCAAAAGCCTATGTAAAAGGTACCTTAAATGGATGTGCTTTTGGAAACATAGATGTTTTCGGAGATAATAATTTCTACATACTATTTGGGGAAAACAGTGAAATAGTAAAATTCATTGAAGATAATCAGGATAAAATCCAAAGTTCTAGAGTTGAAGTTGACAGAAGAAATTCAGCAATCCCTATGTTAGATATTAAAAATATTGATGCAAGAATTGAACCTGGTTGCATTATAAGAGACAAAGTAGCTATCGGGAAAAATGCTGTCATTATGATGGGTGCCGTAATTAATATAGGTTGTGAAATTGGCGAAGAAACTATGATTGATATGAATGCCGTTTTAGGTGCAAGAGCAAAAGTTGGAAAACACTCTCATATCGGAGCAGGCGCCGTTGTAGCTGGCGTATTAGAACCACCTAGCAAGTCTCCATGTGAGATAGGAGATAATGCTCTAGTTGGAGCAAATGCAGTTATCTTAGAAGGAGTTAAAATAGGTAACAATTCTGTTGTAGCTGCTGGTTCTGTTGTTGTTGAAGATGTTCCTGATAATGTAGTAGTTGCTGGAACGCCTGCAAAACTAATTAAAAAAGTTGATGACAAAACAAAAGATAAGACGCAAATACTAGATGATTTAAGAAAATAAAAAACTCACGACAACCTTTCTTTTAGGTATGTCGTGAGTTTTTTATTTTATATTAATTACCTTTTAATTTTATCTAGTTGTCTAATATTTTTAAACTCATCCTAAATACACTCTTTATTAATATCTTCACCATTTTCAACACTGTCATCACTTAATGTATCTTCTTCTTCTCTCTCAAGTTTAGAAATTGATACCTCATATGCTATCTTAGTTGTAACATTATCTTCATTTATTTTTTTCTGGTATTCCCTACTTTGTAGTCTTCCCCATATTCTTATATTATCCCCAACTTCTAAATTTTTACAGAATCTAGAATTTCTGCCCCATGATATTGTCGGTATATAATCAGATTTATTATAAGCTCTGTTAACAGCTAATAATATATCTGCTATTTCTCTTCCAAAAGGCGTAACTCTATAAATTGGTTCTTTACAAACAAAACCATTTAAAAATATTTGATTAGGATTTTTACTTTTTTCAAGCAAAGGTTGTATATCTCTAGCAAATACAGTTAAAATTAGTCTATTAGCACCATCAATATATTTATTATAAGATCTCAATTGGCCTTCGACTATAATATCCCTATCAATACTAAAATCAAAATCAGTAAGAAGTCTCTCTGAAATAGTGATTGGTAGCAAATCGTTATGTTCACTTAATCTTGGTACCTTAATATCGAAATTATAAAATCCCTCTCCAAACATTTGATGTGAAAATTTTAGTTCACTAACAATTCTACCTTCTAGATAAATTTTGTTATTGTACATCATATTATTCATAATAACCCATCTCTCCTTTAGTTTTTAAAATTCTTATCTACAAAGATATTAATATTCAAATTTCGAAATAAATATTCCTTAATTCTGTTTTGAATACTAAAAATTAGAAATAATAAAGTAAAAATCTAATTTCATTACCATTAATTTACATATTGATTATAATACAAACTGTTCCAAATATCAATACCATTTAATCATTTTTTTTGATTTGTTTACCAGAATAGTCTATATAATAGTTATTTTCATATATTAATTCAGATATTGTAACAAATTCATATCCTTGCTCCTTAAACTCGCTCAAAATTTTAGGTAAGTTTTCTGGTGTATATTTAGCGGCATTGTGAAATAATACTATAGACCCTGGTTTAACTTTTTTCATCACTCTATCATATTCAATACTAGCTCCCTGTTCCATCCAATCTATGCTATCAACATCCCACTGTATACAATTATGTCCTGTACTTTCAACAGCTTCTACTGTTCTATTATTATATGACCCACTTGGAAATCGAAAAAGCTTAGTTTTTTCACCTACCACCTCCATTAATTTATCATCTGTTTCATTTATTTCTTTTACTATTTGTTCAGAAGATATATTCACGAAATCAGGATGAGTATTTGAGTGATTACCAATTTCATGACCTCTATTAAATATATCTTTAGTTTCTTCTGGAAATTCATCTATCCATCTCCCAACCAGAAAAAAAGTAGCTTTAGCATCATATTCATCTAGAATATTTAAAATATTTTCTGTATTATTTGCACCCCAACTTGCATCAAATGAAATTGCAACTTTTTTATCCTCGGTATCAACACAATAAATAGGCAACTTTTTATCGGTATTAAAAAAAACCCCTTTTGTTTTAAGATTTAAAGAAACAGCTAGTACTAGAATTAGTACTATAGAAACTCCTACCAAAATGAAACTTTTCGCTTTATTAATTTTTTTCATCATTAACTCCCTATAATTATTTCTTATTAAAATATATAAAAATTAGTTAATTATTATTACTTCCTTTCAATAATAAACCTATATTGTTGCTTTATAGTTTTATTACCTGAAATAATACTACATATTAATTTTTTTTCAAGACAAACTATCATTATACTAACAGCATAGAGGAGGAGTTATTTATGGCATTAGGTTCATCTGGAAGTGGAAGAACTCAAGTTGTCCCAGAAGTTCACAAATTATTAGATGATATGAAATACGAAATAGCAGAAGAGTATGCTTTAGGCGTACATCAAGGCTCAGAAGATTATTGGGGAGATGTGAGCTCCAAAAATTGTGGAAGAGTCGGTGGTACAATGACAAAAAGACTTGTTAAATTAGCCGAAAAAGAAATACTTAATGGGAAAAAAGCATAAAAAAATTTTTAGCACCGATTTCAATCGGTGCTTTTTATGTTATAATATATTTTAAGAATACGATAAGGAGTTTAAAATAATGCTTAATAATAGAACCTCCGAATTAGCAGAGAATAAGCTTTTAGTGCTATATATTTTAAAGGAAATTAATCTTCCAATTTCTAATAATTCATTAACAGAAATAGTATTAAAAAATAATTTCACAGACTATTTTACACTGCAGCAATTCATTAGCGAATTATGTTCAGCAAAGTTTGTTGACTACATAGAATTAGATGGTAAACAAAGATTAGTTATTACTAATCAAGGTGAACAAGTTCTAACCCTCTTTTTTAATAGAATATCACCTTTAAAATTAAATATTATAAAACAATATTTAAAACAAAATCTTGATTTAATAAAAAAAGAAATAACTATAACCGCTGATTACACTATCGAAGGAAATAATTATATTGTAAATTTAAAAGCAACTGAAAATAAATCTATTTTGTTAGATTTAAAAGTTAATGTAGCAAGTAATTCTCAAGCCAAAGAGTTATGTTCAAAATGGAAAGCAAACTCTTCTGAATTATACAATAAATTACTTAAAGTTCTTATTGAAGATTAATTAATATCATACCTGTTGGTTCTTTTCCAATATGTATGATTTTCTTTTTACTTGTTTCAATATTTATTTTAATAATATTATATCTATAATTATCACCAACAAATAAACAATTGCGATGACAAACAATCCCTCTTGGCATACCTCCAACTCTAATTGTTTTTTTAATTTTTAATCTATTTAATTCAACATAAGTAATATTACCCTCTGTAAAATTCGATACAAAACATTCTTCTTTTCTTATAAAAAAGTCTACTGGAGATTTTCCAACTTCAATTTCTGAGAAATCTAATATGTTTCTTATTGGAATAATTCTTAATTTACCCGATCTATTCTTTCCTAGATAACTTTCACATACTATTAAATTATTAGAGTTCCCATAAAAATCAACTTTTGTAGGGTATAATCCAACCACTATATTTTTCACATCGTTGTGATTATTTGAATCAATTAATGTTATTGTATTATTCAAAAAGTTTGATACTGCAAGCAAACCTGTTCTTTTATCATAAGCAATATTATGTGGTCCATTGCCACAAGGAATTTCTTCAATAATTTTATTCTTAAGCAAATCAAATACTATTACATAATTGCTTTCACCACATATTGCATAAACCTTATCATTAACAATTTCAAGGTCATTGCAATGCATTCCCACAAAATAATCATCAATAAAACACTCATTCTTAAGGTCATATACAGAAAAACTATTGCTATAATTATTAGCTACAAAAATATAACCTTT
Source organism: Clostridium sp. DL1XJH146 (assembly GCF_054819755.1). Lineage (NCBI taxonomy): Bacteria > Bacillati > Bacillota > Clostridia > Eubacteriales > Clostridiaceae > Clostridium > Clostridium sp. DL1XJH146. The sequence goes on along the minus strand of NZ_JBTVVN010000009.1, from coordinate 57,389 downwards.
ACTATATCTAATATTATGAGGTCCTATCGGCACAGAAATGTACTTTTTTAAATCAATAGTCTTTTTAATTATACTATTTATAGGATCAATTATAGAAATTGAATCAGAAGAAAGATTACACACACATAAAAGTTCCACATTATCACCACCTACTAAATATACTATGAAAGAGTTTATTATATGGATATAATTTATTGACCTTCTTTTGTCTTTAATCTATAATAAAATATAGTTTGCAAAATAAACCGTATAATATAATTTAATGAAGAAAGGATGCTATCAAATGGACTCATATATACCAAAAGGAGTATGCTCAAGAAAAATAAATTTTGAAGTGGTAGATGGGATTGTTAAAAAAATCGAATTTATCGGTGGCTGCGATGGAAATCTAAAAGGACTTTCAAATCTTTGCATTGGTATGAAAACTGAAGATGTGATTAAGAAGCTTAAAGGAATCCATTGTGGAAGAAAAAACACTTCTTGCCCTGACCAATTATCCTTAGCCTTAAAACAAACAATTTAATCTAAAATAGTACAACTAAAATAGTCACTAAAAAAATCCTTCCTTCATATATTATTATATGTGGACAAGCGCCACTACTATTTCTTTTGAAAAGGAGGCCCTCTCTATGTCAAAAAGTTATTGTGGTTGTGATGATATATTATTTATAATTTTAGTTATAATAATTATCTGTTGCTGCGGTTGTGGATTTGGTGGTCTATGTGGCTGTGGATTATGCTGTTGCTAAAAAAAATAATCTCCCTATGATTTTTTCATAGGGAGTTTTTTATAATCTTTCTCATATCACCAATCATATAAAGAGACCCACAAACAAGAAGTAAATCATCTTTACCACAAGAATTTAAAGCCACCGAAAACGCTTCATTGTAATCTTTTATAAATGAAACATTTTCATTATACTTAATTATTTCTTGCATTAACCTCTCTCCATTTTTTGCCCTTTCATTATTTGGAGTTATACAGATTATTTTATAGGCTTTTTCGGCTAACTCCATTATCCCACTTTGCATATCTTTATCACCAAGGATTCCAATAATAATGATTAATCTATCATATTTTGTATATTCATCTATACTAGAAATCAAATTCTTTATCCCATCATAATTATGAGCTCCATCAATTATAACTAAAGGTTCTTTTTTTATTAATTCAAATCTTCCTTTCCACCTAACCTTCACTAACCCTTTATTAATTGCCTCTTCATCTATTTTTATTCTCAAACTTCTAAGTAAATCTATTGTCGTTAATGCCATTAAACAATTTTTCATTTGATGTTTTCCAAGTAAAGATAAATTAATACTATATCTATTAGCAAAAGTTTTTATTTCTAATTTCTGCCCTTTTAATGTTGAAGATATAAGTTTAACATTATCCTTTTTAACTTTTATAAGTCTAGAGTTGTTTTTCCTACAGACTTCGCAAAAAACTTTACTAGCTTCATAAGAAGATGGATATATTATAGTAGGTACATTTTTCTTTATTATTCCTGCTTTTTCAAAAGCTATTTTTTCAATAGTATCCCCTAATATATTGGTATGATCATAACTGATAGATGTTATAACACTAACTAAAGGATGAACTACATTTGTAGCATCTAGCCGTCCTCCAAGCCCAACCTCTAGTACAAGATAATCTACATTTTTCCTATAAAAATATAAAAAAGCAATACAGGTAACTAGTTCAAATTGAGTTGGGTTTTCACAGCCTTCTTTCACTGCTTTATCTGCTGCTATTTTAACTTCTTCAATCAAAGATACAAAATCATCTTTAGTAATATTATTGGCATTTATCTGAATACTTTCTTCAATCTCTTCTAAAAATGGCGATATATACATTCCAACATTATAGCCTTGTTCAATCAATATAGATCCAATCATAGCGCATACGGAGCCTTTTCCATTTGTCCCACCTACATGCACAATCTTTAATTTTTTATGTGGATTACCTAATATTGAAAGTATTTTTTCAACTCTCTGTAGTCCTAAATTAATATTAAATTTACCACTTGAATTTATGTAATCCATAGCTTCTATATAATTCATGATAAACCCCTTTTAAACCAATGCACAATGCACAGTTTACAATGCACAATTAAGGTTTATTTTCTTCCCTTTGGTCAGAAAATCTTTAATTAATTTAAAAATAATCAAACCACAAAGTCTTTTAATTAATAATTACTTAATTAGATTCTAGAAATTTTTTAGCTCCGCTAAAAAATTTCATCCTTAATTGTGCATTGTGCATTGTGCATTGTGCATTATTATTTCCTGTGCCTTATTATTTATTTAAGGTTTTCAATACTCTGTAAAACTGCATTATACATTTCTTTATATTTTTCGCCTTTAGCTTTTTCTTCATTCACTACAGCTTCTGGTGCTTTTGATATAAATCTCTCATTTGCAAGTTTCTTCTCTACTCTATCTATTTCTTTTTCTAATTTAGCTTTTTCTTTATCTAATCTTTCTAATTCTTTTTCAACATCAATTAAATCTAATAGTGGCATAAATATTTCAGCGCTTTTTGTTACTGTTGATACAACATTTTCAGGAACTTCTTCTTTTGACTTGATTAAGATTACTTCCTGTGCAGAAGCTAAAGTTTCAAAATACTTACTTCCTTCTTTAAAAGCATTTTTATCTTCTGCATATAATATGACTTTAGCTTTTCTTGATGGTGGTACATTCATTTCTGCTTTAAGATTTCTAATTGATTTTATAGCTTCTATGATTTTACTCATTTTATCTTCTGATTCATTTGAGTTTAATTTTTCATCATATTCAGGCCATTTTGCAGTTGATATACTTTCTTCAGCATTAGGAAGGTTAGTATAAATCTCTTCTGTTATATATGGCATTGCTGGGTGAAGAAGTTTAAGTCCTGTCATCAAAACTCTATTTAATACATTTAGAGCTACCCCTTTAGCCTTCTCATTTTCTCCATAAAGCACTGGTTTTGCAAGTTCTATATACCAATCACAAAATTCTGTCCACATAAATTCATGAACCTTGCTAGTTGCTATTCCTATTTCATACTTATCTATATTTTCTCCTATTTCTTTAGCTACAGTATTCATTCTAGAAAGAATCCATTTATCTGCCAATGTGTAGTCTTCACAATCAGCATATTTATCCATAAGGTCTTTATCAAGATTCATCATTACAAATCTAGAAGCATTCCAAATCTTATTTGCAAAGTTTCTAGCCGATTCTACCCTTTCCTCATAATATCTAATATCATTTCCAGGAGCATTACCAGTAAGCAAGCTAAATCTTAGTGCATCGGCACCGTATTTTTCTATTACTTCTAGTGGATCAACACCATTACCTAATGATTTAGACATTTTTCTTCCTTCATCATCTCTTACTATACCGTGTATCAGTACAGTATGGAAAGGAATTTCTCCCATGTTGTATAGCGATGAAAAAATCATTCTAGCTACCCAGAAGAATATAATATCATACCCTGTTACTAGTACATCCGTAGGATAAAAATATTCTAAATCAGGTGTCTTATCAGGCCAACCTAAAGTCGAAAATGGCCATAAAGCTGAACTAAACCAAGTATCTAATACATCTTCATCTTGTTTCAAATTTTCACTTCCACATTTAGTGCATTTACATGGAGTACTACTTTGACAAATTATTTCTCCACAATCCTTACAATACCAAACTGGAATTCTATGTCCCCACCAAAGTTGTCTTGATATACACCAATCTTGAATATTTTCCATCCAATTAAAATAAGTTTTTGAGAATCTTTCAGGTACAAATTTGATTTTTCCTTCTTTTACAACATCAATGGCTGGCCCTGCAAGAGATTCCATTTTTACATACCATTGCTTTGAAGTTGTAGGTTCGATCACTGTACCACATCTATCATGAGTACCTACATTGTGGTCGTGCTTTTTAATTTTTACAAGTAATCCTTGTTTATCTAAATCTTCTACCATAGCTTTTCTTGCTTCGTATCTATCCATTCCTGAATATCTTCCATAACCATCTACAATAGAACCATCTTTATTCATAATATTTATTTCAGCTAAATTATGTCTCTTTCCTACCTCGTAGTCGTTAGGATCATGTGCTGGAGTAATTTTAACAGCCCCTGTTCCAAAATCAATGCCTACATAATTATCTGCTACTATAGGAATTTCTCTTCCAACTAGTGGTAATATCAACGTCTTGCCTATTAAATGTTTATATCTATCATCCTCTGGATTAACAGCAACAGCAGTATCTCCAAGCATTGTCTCTGGTCTTGTTGTAGCTATCTCGATAAATCCATCTTCATCTTTTATTGGATAATTTACATGCCAGAAGTTACCTTCTTTTTCTTCATGCTCAATTTCTGCATCAGATATAGCAGTTTGGCATTTAGGACACCAGTTAACAATTCTATTGCCTCTATAAATTAAACCATCATTATATAATTTCACAAAAACTTCAGTTACAGCTTTACTTAAATTTTCATCCATTGTAAATCTTTCTCTTGTATAATCTGCTGATACACCTAAGCTCTTATACTGAGTTTTAATTCTTTCTTTATATTTATCAGACCATTCCCAAACCTTTTCTAAAAATCCGTCTCTCCCTAAGTCTTTTTTATTGATTCCTTGGTCGAGTAATTGCTTTTCAACCTTTACTTCAGTAGCTATGCTAGCATGGTCCTCACCTGGTAACCATAAAGTTTCAAACCCTTGCATTCTCTTAACTCTTATCAAATAATCTTGAAGAGTACCATCAAGTGCATGCCCTAAATGCAATTGTCCTGTTATATTTGGTGGTGGCATTAAAATTGTATAAGGTTTTTTATTTTCATTAACTTCAGGTGTGAAATACCCTTTTTCTTCCCACTTAGTAAAAATTCTCTTTTCAAATTCTTTTGGTGCATAAGTTTTACTGATATTTACTTCTTTCATATTTATCCCTCCGTTTCATATTTAACCAAAAAAAAAGCGCCTCATCCTCAAAAGGACGACTGCACGCGATACCACCTTAATTCTCAAATTAAATTATAAAAATTTGAGCTCTCGATATTTTAACGACTTTGCCGTCTTTACCTACTATTTTATTCAGTAAAGATACTCCGAAGCTACCTTCAAGATATTTCTTATAGAAAGTCTTTCAGCCGCCGAACTTTCATCTCTATATAAGTGTTTATCTTTACTCCTCTTCATCTCTGCTTATTCAATATTCATTTATTTTCTATTATATATGTAATTTCCTTTGTGTCAAGGTTTAATTGTTTTAATTATATGATTAATGAACAAATCTGTAGTATTATTAATTCCTAATAAACTTAGCATTCGGCTTCCCACGACATCTTCAATTTCATTAAATATTAACTTACCTGTTTTAGTCAATAAAAAATCTATTCCAGCGTAGTCTATTGACAAATCATCTATAAAATTCTCAACAAATTCCCTTTCACTTTCACTATAATTATATACTTGTATATTTCCACCTTGAGTAAAATTAGAAATTATTTTATCTTGTGAAGTTCTTAAAACAGCATGAATAACCTTATTGTTTATTATATAAAATCTTATATCCCCAACGAGATTATTTATAAATTCTTGCTGAAATCTAAAGAATCCATCACTAATATTAATTTCTTCTAATAAACCTATTCCAGTTCCTCCATGTTCATTATTAGGCTTTGAAATAATTCCTTTATTGTTAGCCCACGAGGTCAAAACAGAAGGATATTCATAACCCTTATTTTTCGCAAAACTGTAGGCTGCCAACTTATTGTTTCCTAATAAAGTAATATTTGAATTATTAAAAACCCTAATATCATTCATTTCAAAAATAAGACTAATTTCATAGCTCCTTGTTCTATTTATAACAAAGTCAACTTCTTTAAAGTGTGGTAATCCTTCAACCAAATAAGTTTCTTTTATTATTAACTTTAAATCTATATTATTTTTTAAAGATATATTCTTGAGCCATTTTACATAATCTTCATTTTTTTTATAATCAATTTTGTTATATATCAATAAACCTATCATCTTATTCTGCCCAAAATATAATCAAGAAGAATATTACTGAAATCTACTTGTGAAATATCTTCGAAACTCAAAAAATTTACATTAGAATTAACTTCACATAATATAGGCTCATTATTTTCGCCATAAAGCAAATCAACTCCACTAAAATCTAAGTTCAAAGCTTTATGTGCCTGCATAGCAATATCCTTTTGTTCTTTATTCAATTGAATCAACTCACCCTTACCACCGGCTGTAATGTTTGCTCTAAAATCAAACGGATTTTTTCTTTCCATTGCACCTATAATTTTATCTCCAACAATATTCACTCTAATATCTTTTCCATAAGAACTCTCAATATATTCTTGAATAATAAAATCACTATTCTCAATTTCATTAATTTTATCCTTAAGAGCCTCTATTCCTTCTAATTTATAAACTTGCATACCAAAAGAACCAAAGGACTCCTTTAGTACAAATTTATCACCTAAAATATTATGTACCATATTGAAATAATCATCTTTTAATTCTTGCTGATTAAAAACAAAAGGAGCAACAATAGTTTTAGGTACTCTTATTCCTGTTTTAGATAAATATAGTTGCATTAAAGCTTTATTATCACATATTTCTATAGCTTCTCTAGTATTAAATAGTTTATATCCCATCAATTCTAAATGTCTAGCCAAAAAAATATCTTTATCCCAAAAAACTATAAAATCAGGCTCTTCTAATTTAACTAAGGACTTTAATTGTGCCTCTCCAAGTGAATTATAAAATGGTATCAGCTCATTATTTTTAACTGTATAAAAGTTAATACCTTTTTCCTTTGCTATTTTTGAAAACTTAAAAACCAATGCTTGTATTTTTGTAATTTTTAATGTTCCATTATAAATTATCCAACCATTCATAGTAACCCTTCCAATTTCTCTAGAATTTTTAATAAATTTATAATAAAAAATTCAGTTTTATTATAATCATCTACTATTTCCCAATTTATTTCTATTTGAAATGCTGCAATATTTAATTCTCTAGATACAGTTGCGGAAACAGTATAAGGGAATGAAGCTGTAAAAGTATTGTCTACTTTTACAGCCTTATAAACCTTACTAAACTCTTTAATAAAAATATTTAATATATCTTCTCGATTTTCTATATTTGCTTTTTTTCCTGTTCCAATGTCTATACTGAATTTTCTATTTGGTTTTGACAAATGGAAGTCTATTAATAATTTTATATTATTTGTCTTTATATACCTTACTAAGTCTTTTTTAAAAATAGATTCTTGATCATAATTAGCATCATCATTCATATTCCTAGTTTTATAGGCTATATGGCAATTAGACATTTCTCCTAACTGCTTAACAATTAACCCTGTTCTGTATTCACCAATTTTGTTAATACCTTCACGAATATGACTAACACTATGAGGAGAAGTCAATATAATAGAAGCTTTTCCTTTTTCAATCACATGGCCCACAGAGGTATTATCAACTTCATTTATAAAATAATCTTCAATAGTTTTGTAATCTTCTTTTCCCATAACAATTCCCATTCCTATAATTTAAATTACTTGTTTGATATTTTTTCACGTATTTCAGAAAATGATAGATAAATAATATCACTAGAACAAAAATTAAAACTGTTCTCAAAATAATATTAGAAAATTTCTGAAGTACTGAAATAGATATCATTAATCCAATAATAGTCATAATCTGCTTATTTAAATGCTTCCTAAAAAAATAACTCAAATCTCTCTCAATAGAAACATTACTGTTAATATATTCTAATCCTAATTCTATCCTCATATATGATGGTATTCCAACTAATATACTTAATTCTTCATCTGATTTAATTCTATTTTCATTAAAAATAATTGAAGGTTCATCAATGCAAAGCACCCTTGCTTTACATTGGTTATTCCCATTTCTTATAATTACAGTATCTGTTTCTTCAAGTCCTAATAATTTCATTGCTGTTTGAGACACTCTAATAGAATTTTCACTTTCGTCTATTGGATAAGGCCTAATTACCCTCAATGTAATTTGTCTCTGCCCAATAAAAAAACTCAACAAACTAATTTTAGTACTATTCACTCTACTCGTTAAGGATTCTATTATATTATATTTTTTCTTTGTTTCATATAATGGATAAACAGAAAATGAATCAATATTATGCTCACTTATTGAATTTTTAAACCATTGCACAGTTTCATAATAATTATCATATTGTACATTAGTGAATTCTGAATTATAATATTTATCTAATATATTACTATACTTATCGATATATATTTGATTAATATATGTAGGCAATTCTATATCAAGTAATCTACGATGTTTAATACTTAATCTAACCTTATTATTTGTTTTAACATTTACTTGAATTTTGTTTATAGGAACATTTAACATATATCCATTTAATTTATTTAAAAAAATTACACCATTTAAATTTTTCCCATCCTTAATATTATCTATTATGTCTTTTGATATTTCAACTACTTCATCTTTAATATTTTCAATTTTTGAAGTATAATATTTATTCAAATTAACATGAGGTATTCTAGATATAGTTACTTTATCCCCGTCAATATATTTTTTTAAAGATCGGGATAAATACGCAGTTTTTTCAGTATCATACCTTTTATATGTTATAATACATATTTTTTTACAGTTATTAGTTACTAATTCAACCATCTCATTTTCATCAAATATCATATTTTCAAATAAATTGAGATTGAAAGTAATTTCATTTTTCATTGTATAATTTTTATTTTTAGAAAACGATACCTTAGTTATATCTAGTTCCACAATACCACCCCATTGTATTCAAATAATTAAATTTTATCATACTTAGATATTAATAACAATGAAGTCTATTTACTCAATTGTAAAATAGCTATCAACAAAATGATGTGTAAAAAGTACAAGCTATATTAAAAAAATCTTTATCAAAACAAGTATCATTTGAATATATTATTAATAAGGTAGTATAAATATATGAGGTAATATTATGAGCTCTGATTATTATCCTTTTAACTCACTCCAAGATTACAAAGTTCTCTATAAAAGCAGAAAAAAAAAGGTTTACTTACTTCCAAATAATAGGACACTTAAAATATGTAAAAACTATAAAGAATGCAGAAGAGAATATTTGATTCTACGATATGGATATAAATATAGTGTATTTCCGAAAATTTATGAATACAGACTAGGCTACTTGATTAGAGAATATGTACACGGAGAATGTATAATAGACTATTTGAAACATAACGCTATGGACAAAGAGTTAGCTCTTAACATAGTTGAAATGTATAGCACATTTCAAAAACTCAAATTCACTAGATTAGATAGTGGCATATCTCATATTTTTGTTCAAAAAAACAAAAAAATAAAAGTACTCGGTTTAAAAAGCAATTGTTGGCATATAGAACCTTATCCAAAACATATGCTATCAGGATTTAGAAAAATTAAGTGCTCAAAAAAATTTTTGAACATCATAAAGCAAGAAAAACCTGATATTTATAGTGAATGGATTAAAAATCTTTAATTCTATGAAAAAAGATAGATTATTTTCAGATCTATCTTTTTTTATTTACCTATAAACTTAAATAAATCTTTTTATAAATTAGTTAAAATAACCTACCTCAAACATTCTCTATATTTACAATTTAATGTATTATTATGATATAATATAACATATTAGAATTAAATTACAGTTATTGCAACGATTAGTCTTTCAAAGGAGTTTTTTCCCATATGATATCGAAATATGTAAAAAAAATAATATTGTTCATACTACTATTAATTAGTATATCATTTTTGTACAATAACGCTACCTACGCTGCCAATTCTACTCAAAATCATATACTTATTCTAAATTCCTACCATCAAGGATATATTTGGACCGATAATGTAATTAATGGAATAAATAGTATTCTAAACAACTCAAATAATGTAATCCGTATTGAATATATGGATACAAAAGTAATAAAAGATAGCAAACATATGAATAATTTGTATGAATTGTACAAACATAAATATGCTAACAGTCACTTTGATGTCATTATAGCAAGCGATAATGATGCCTATGAATTTCTAAAGCTCTATCGTAAATATTTATTCCCTGATACTCCAGTAGTAGTTTGCGGTTTAAACGAATATGATAATTATATTACTAATAGTAGTAATTCTTTTACTGGTATTTCTGAAATTGTTGATATAAAAAGCACCCTAGATTTAGCATTGCAACTTTTCCCAAATACTGAAAATATATATGTTATATCTGATAACTCCTCTGCTGGTATTAGTAACGAAGGAATAATTAGAAAAACTGCTTTATATTACCCTGACGAAATTAGTTTTAATTATATAAAATCTGACTACATGGAAGTTATTGCTGACAACGTAAGCAATTTACCCCCAAACAGTATTATTTTTACTGATGGTATTTTTAAAGATTCATTTGGAGAACTAATAGACGTTAAAGAAGGTATTAAGTATATATATGAAAGATCAAATGTTCCTTTGTTTAGTTGTTGGCAAATGCATATGGGAAACAGTGTTATTGGTGGGAAAATGATAAGTGGTTATGAACAAGGACAGGCAATCGCAAATATGGCAAATGAAGTATTGTACGGTAAAGATATTAATGAAATACCTTTTAAAGAGGAAAGCATTAATAAATACGTTTTTGACTATACTTTATTAAAAAAATATTCTATCAACATTAAAGAATTACCTAAAGAAAGTATTTTTATAAATATGCCATCTACTTCTTTTCAAATTGAAAAGAACTTAGTCTATCTTTCAATAATAGCGCTAATTATTTCCTTATTATTGATTATTTTAATAATGCATTGTAAAAATAAAGAATTAAATAGGATTCACTGTGAATTATCTAAAGAAAAAGAAACATTACAATCAATTCTAAATTCTACCTGTGATGCTATTCTTGTTACTAACAATAATAATGAAATAATTAATTATAATAAGAATTTTATAGACATATTATTTCTAGATAATTATAAATTTTATCCTAATGAAAAGGAAAATTTCGCCAAAATCATAAAGGAAATAACTATGAATCCTACGGAAGTTATTAATTGGTTTAAACATTGTCTTGCTAATTCAATAAATACCACTATTATATTTAGTCTAAAAGATAATAATCTAATCGAAGGAAATTGTGAAAATTTAATTACTAATAATATTCCAGCTGGCCATGTATGGAGTTTTAGGGATATTACAAGAAAAAAAGAAATTGAAAATCTTGAAAAAGAGGTAGAAATAAAAGCAAGACTCCTAGATGAAGCTAAAAAATATGATTATATGAAAGACCAATTCTTAGCTACTATTTCACACGAACTTAAAACTCCATTAAATATCATTCTTGGAATTGTACAAATAGTTGACAATTGCTATTTCAAAAACTCTCAAAAACCAGACGTTGAGAAATTAAAAAATTATATTAAAATCTCAAAACAAAATTGCTACAGGTTGCTAAAACTAATCAACAATTTGATTGATATTACAAAAATCAATTCAGGTTTTATGAATTTAAATATTAAAAACTATAATATAGTTAATGTAATTGAAGAAATTTCCCTTTCAATAGCATGTTATGCAGAAAGCAAAGGAATTACATTGATATTTGACACAGAAATAGAGGAGAAATTTCTAGCTATTGATGCTAACCAAATAGAGAGAATTATGTTAAATCTATTTTCTAATGCCATTAAATTTGCTGACACAAACGGTACAATAGAAGTAAATATTTACGATAAAGGAAATAGCATTTTAATTAGTGTAAAAGACTCTGGCATTGGAATACCTTACAATATGCAAGAAAAAATATTTGATAGATTTAGGCAAGTAGATTCATCTCTTAGTAGAAAGGCTGAGGGTATTGGTATAGGCTTAGCTCTAGTAAAATCAATAGTAGAATTACATAATGGAAATATATCTTTAATCAGTGAACTTGGTAAAGGTTGTGAATTTATAATTGAATTGCCAGTGTTTACATTACCTAATTCTGATGATTCTCAAAATACAGAAAATACCTCTTACAATTCAAATGTCGAAAAAATATGCATAGAATTTTCAGATATCTATTCATAAATTCTAAACTAACCTATGTATTAAATTCTAATAAAGTAAACCAAACCACAATATACTCAGCAGGTTCATGTATTCTGAGGCAATATATTGTGGTTTATTTTCAACTAAATCACCTTTTGTACATATATATAATATTATTAAAGAACAAAAAAAACACATAATCATATACTATACTGTATCCATTTTACGGAGGTATATTAAATGAAAAAAAGCTTTAAAATCTTTACTTTATTTGCTACTCTTTTATTCTCACTAGCCCTACTTACTTCCTGTGGCAATAAAAACTCTTCTGAACTAAAAACAGTAAATTTAAATGAAGTTGTTCGTTCTGTTTTTTATGCTCCAATGTATGTTGCAATAAGCCAAGGTTTTTTTGAAGAAGAAGGTCTTTTAATTGATCTTTCTACTGGACAAGGAGCAGATAAAACTATGCAACAAGTATTAAGTGGGACTTGCGATATAGGTTTTTGTGGTCCTGAGCAAATAGTTTATATCTATAACCAAGGTAGAGAAGACTACCCCGTTCTATTCTCACAGTTAACTAAAACAGATGGCTCATTTTTAGTAGGTAGAACTGCTGAAGAAAACTTTAAATGGGAAAGCTTAAAAGGCAAAACTATCATAGGTGGTCGTCCTGGTGGCGTTCCTGAAATGACATTAGAATATGTTCTAAAAACACATGGTCTTACTCCAGGAGAAGATGTTGAAATTATAACAAATCTTGATTTCACTGCAACTGCTGGTGCTTTTAAAGCAGGTACTGGTGATTATGTAGCTTCTTTTGAACCAACTGCTAGTGTTTTAGAAAACGATGGTGCAGCTGCAATAGTTAGTTCAATAGGGAATGAAGCAGGCAACATATCTTATACATGTTATTTTGCCACAAAATCATATATAGAAGAAAATCCTGAAATAGTTCAATGTTTTACAAATGCAATTTATAAAGGTCAACAGTGGGTTTATAGCCATTCAAATGAAGAAATTGCAGAAGCTATTAGCGAATATTTCCCTGGAACAGATGTAGCTCTAATAGCTCAATCTGTAGGCCATTACAAAGAAATAGAAGCATACGCAAAAGTACCAAATTTATCAGAAGACGACCTTTCAAAATTAATGTTCATTATAGAAAGTTATGATGAAACATTAATACCTGATAGACCATCTTATGATGTAATTGTCGATACTAGCTTCGCCGATAGTGCAGTTAAATAAGCAAGGCTTTATCAACAATCTGAAAACCCCATTAGGGGTTTTTTTATTGTCTATAATTAAAGAATTGTTGATTTATAAAGTGTTCAGTGTGAATTAATAACATTCTTCTAAATGATACATATACTAATATTATCAATGTTACGAGGTGAATTATTTTTGGAAATACTAGAAATTAATAATATATATATGAATTATCATACGCCTGAGAAAGAAACAAATGCACTTATTAATATTAATTTTTCCTTGAAAAAAGGTGAATTTGTAACTATAGTTGGACCCTCTGGTTGTGGTAAATCCACTTTACTCAATCTAATAGCAGGGTTAAACAAGCCTTCTTCAGGTGAAATCATATTTAATAATAAAAACAATACACCATTTAAAAATGCCGATAATAATATGAATAATAGGATTGGATATATGTTTCAAACGGACCAACTATTCGAATGGACATCGGTATATAACAATATTACTTTAGGTTTAAGAATCCAACATAAACTTACAAAGGAAAATGAGTCTTTCGTAGACAGTTTACTAAAAAATTATGGCCTTTGGGATTTCAAATCTCAACTTCCTAGTCAATTATCAGGTGGAATGCGCCAAAGAATAGCTTTAATTAGAACCTTAGCCCTAAAACCTGAAATTTTATTGCTTGATGAACCTTTTTCAGCTTTAGATTATCAAAGTAGGCTAAATGCAAGCAATGACATTTACAAAATAATTAGAAAAGAGAACAAAACTGCTTTAATGGTAACACATGACATTGCAGAAGCTACTTCTATGAGTGATCGGGTTATTATTCTTTCGAAAAGACCTGCTTATGTAAAAGACATTTTATCTCTGTATTATGAAAATAAATATAATTCTCCTTTAAAAAGAAGAGAATCCCCAAATTTCAAGGATTATTTTAATACCATCTGGAAGGAGCTGGATAAAATAGATGAACTGGAGTAATGAACACCTTCAATATTTAAAAACTATTAAAAAAAGAAAAAATTTAATTATATTCACTCGTTTTTTAATTTTATTTCTTTTATTCGCCTTATGGGAAATCGCAGGAGACTTAGGCTGGATAGATCCATTTTTAACAAGTACCCCTTCTCGAATGCTTAAAAGTTTAATTAAAATCTATAATGAAGGAACATTATTTAGACATATATTTATTACTTGTTTTGAAACAATTTTAGGTTTTGTAATAGGAACCTTACTCGGAACAATAATTGCTATTTTACTATGGTGGTCAGATTTTGCCTCAAAAGTCTTAGACCCATATTTAGTTGTATTAAATGCACTGCCTAAAGTATCATTAGCACCCATAATAATTTTTTGGATAGGTAATGGTTTAAAATCTATAATTTTTATAGCCATACTAATTTCTATTGTCACCACTATAATCAGCATCTTAAATGGTTTTATTCATGTAGAACAAGATAAAATACGACTATTAAAAACCTTTGGTGCTTCAAAAAAACAAATACTTAATCACCTCATCATACCTTCCTCGATTCCAACAATTATATCAGCCTTAAAAATAAGTGTAGGACTATCTTGGGTAGGAGTAATAATGGGTGAATTTTTAGTAGCTAGAGAAGGTCTTGGATTTCTTATAATATATGGTGGTCAAATTTCTCAACTAGATATGGTAATGATGAGTATCATTATACTTGCTATACTTGCTTTTATAATGTATCAAGGAGTTGCTTTCATTGAAAAGAAATTAATCTCAAAATATAGCAACTAGGACAACCGTTACATTTCCCTTGGAAAAACAGCCATTGTTTACATTAATAAAACAAATGTTTATAATCTCAAAACATTGTCATATTTTGAAATTAGATATATTATTTCAAGAAGAATATTTTTCCATAATTTTGGATATATTCAAAGTATAGGAGGATATTTATGGACAATTTTGAAAAAGGAAACCTACTTTATAAAAACAAGCAATACAATGACGCTATTAAAACATATACAAAAGCACTTTATACATCTGATAATTCGGCATCTGTACTTTATAATATTGGTGTTTGTTTTATAAAACTTAATAAGTATTTTGAAGCCATTAATTTTTTCGAAAAAGCACTACTAGAAAAACAAGAAGGCAAATACTATTATAATCTAGCATATTGCCATATTAAAATAAACAATCCTAGAGCTGCTCTTAGAAATTTCAACACCGCCTGGGCTCTCAATAATAATGATGAAGAATGCAAAAAAGCTATAGATATTATACTAAAACATTATTATAAAAATATGTCAAAATAGATATATAAAAAGATAATGCACAATGCACAATTTACAATGCACAATTAAGGATGATTTTCTTCCCTTTGGTCAGAAAATCTTTATTGAATAAAACCAAACTATTAAAAGCTCAATGACCTTCGGTCATTGAGCTTTTAATTTAAAACATTTAATATTTAATTCAATTATTCATTCGTTCATTTTTTTAGTGTTGGTTTTTATTGATTTTTGGTTTTGTTGTTTTATTGTTTTTATAAAATAAAGAAATTTTTTAGCTCCGCTAAAAAATTTCATCCACAATTGTGCATTGTGCATTGTGCATTGCTTTAAAATTGTGCATTACTCTAAAATTACCACTCTCCAGCAATTTCACTTTCCCTATGGTCTAAGTTAAAAATAGGACTATCAAAATAGTTACCGCCAACATAAAAAGTAGCATCAACATTTATCCACTTTTCTTCAACAGGGTCATAAACCTGATTCCATGCATGACCTACCCAACCATCATTACTTTTTCCTTCACCTGTTATAATTCTCACTTGTATATCATTTGCTATACACATAGTAGCAAAAAGGCATGAATAATCAAAGCAAATTCCTTCTCTTGTATAATAAGTATTAATGGAGCCCGATTCAACACTATAGTCACTCCTCAATATTTTTTCCGCTTTTGAATAATCATACTCTATATTAGCGCCAACCCATTCATATATAACTTGAGCTTTTTCTTTTACTGTAGCTTTATCAACTACAAGTTCCCTAGAAAAAGCATTGATTTCTTCATTTGAAGAAATTCCATCTTCTAAAGTAATCCCATTATAATAAACTATTGTTCTTGTATTAGTAGATGCACTCTTACCATCTTCAGATTGATCATATTTAATTTCAATTTTGAAAGAGTTATTTATAATGTTAGGAATATTCTGTGCAAAATTTGATTTAGATATTGGAGTTAATATTTCTGCATTAACTTTACTAAAAATTATAGATTTCTCTAATGCCTCTTGATAACCATCACTAATTTCAAAATAGCTCCCTATATTAAGTGCTACCACGACAATAATAAGCAACCCTATGGCCATAGGGATTCTAAATATAGCTCCCACAATTTTTTTAGATGCATCACTTCTCTTTTTTAAAAACTTCTCGATTCCATCTAAAATCAAAAACAAGCTTATTGAATTAATCACCTTTAATAGTCCATTTATTATAAAATAGCTTAAGAATATCATTATTGGCATTACAATAATATATAACGTAATAGGACGGGCTTCAATAAAATTAATTATATTAAAAGGAATATAATTATAAATTTTCTCATAAATAAGTAAATCTCTTTCAATAAATATTTTCTTTGTAAAATACGACCCAACAAATATACTAATTATAAATGCTATATTACTAGAAAAATGTTCAGCATCTTCTTTTAGATTTTTTGACGAATAAGAAGTCATAAATCCTTTAATTATAGGAAATAAAATAATTAATATAAGTCCAATATCTACAGGGTTTTTCATGAATTCACCTCTTCACTCTTAACATAGGATTCCGTTATGTTTATACTATATTAATTCTCCAACAAGTCATTTAAAACATTTTTTATAATATCATATTTAAATCCTCTTCTTAATAAAAACTGAACTAACTTCCCATTAATTTTGTATTTATCATCTTGGCTTTTCTTTAATATATTATACTTCTTTTTCGCTAACTCCATAACAGAATTAAATTCTCCCTCTTCATCTATCAGTGATAATTTCTCTTGTATTAAATCTTCTTTTATACCTTTTCTAGATAAATTATATTTTATTTTATTTCTTCCACTTTTAGCACAATTATCTTTTATATACATCTCTGCATATTTATTATCATCTATAAATGTATATTCTTTTAAAAAACTCATTACCCTATCAATTGAGCTCTCATCATAGCCCTTCATTTTCAACTTATCCTTCATTTCTTTTTCTGTTTTATATGTTCTTGATATTGTGTTTAATGCACTTTCCTTACACGATAGATAATTATCTTCTATAACTAATTCTTTTATATATTCTAAATCAATTTCTTCATCTTTACTAAGATTAAATTTATATACTAATTCTGCATTACACGAAAAAGTATATTCATAATTTATATACACATTAACTCTATTTTTATTTCTCTTTCCTACTTCAATTCTAGTAATAATATTTTTCACTTAATCAATCCTCTTCAGATATAATAATCAATTTAGTTGGATTAGAAAAAACCTTCCTTGCAACATTTCTAATAATATCTAATTTTACTTTTTTAAGTTCCTCTAAATACTCCAGAAAATGATCTGCTTTCTTGCCCTCTATTACTTGTGATAATACATATGAACCTAATTCAGATGTATCCTCTAAGGCTGCAATAGTTGATGTTTTAAATACCTTCTTCATAAGTTCAATGTCCTCAAAAGTAAATTCAATTGTTCCATTAATAATATCATCAATACATTGTTCTATAATAAGTGAAGTTTCATCTAAATTTTCTTTATTGATTGATGTGTACAAAAATAGTAATTTTGTATTCTTCCCAGTATCAATATCTGAATAAACATCATAAGCTAAACCTTTTTCTTCTCTAAGTTTCCTAAACAAAATCGAATTCTGACTTTCTCCAAGTTTATAACATAATATTCTTAACGCAAGTTCTTCTTCTTCAGTAAGATCATAAAAAGTATACAAATAAATAATAGTAGACTGTTCTATCTCACCTTTTCTTATAATCTCTAATTTATTGCTATTTTTCTCAAGTATTATATCCTTTTTCTTAAAATCACCTTTTTCCCAATCCATAAAGTTCATTTCAACAAGTTTTTTAACTTCCCCATGCTCGTGTTCTGATGTTATTATAATAACAGAATTATTAGGTCTATAGTATTCCTTATAAAAATCTAAAACAGTATCTCTATCAAAATTAATAATATTTTCCTCTATTCCTAATGTATCATATCTTAAATCACTTTTTGAAAAAGCAACTTCCAATATTTTTTGATACCCAAAGTCTTCTACATCATCTTTACTTGAGTTTATTTCCGATATTATTACAGATTTTTCTTTTTCCATTTCCTCGTGCAAAAAATTCGAATTCATGAACATATCCGCTAACAATTCCATGGCTTTGCTCATTTCGCTCTCTAGTGCATTTATTGTAAATACAGTACTATTATAATCTGTGTAAGCATTGTACTCTCCACCCAAATTTTCTAATTCATTATTTAATTTTTCGTTTGTTCTGCTTATTGTTCCCTTAAAAAGCATATGTTCTATAAAATGAGACATGCCCTTTTGTTTTTCTGTCTCATAAAATGAACCTATATTCACACACAAATTTATTGACATCAATTGTGTAGGTTTTTTTATAGTAATTACTTTTAATCCATTATTTAAGTTAAATTCTTGCCAGTCAAAGTGTTTTTTATCCATATAATCTCCTTAAATTAGTCTATATCACTCATTATAAGTGAAATACCCTCAAAAATAAACGAAAACTTAATATATCCAAAAGCAAAACAAAAGATTCCCCCATCACAAGAGAATCCATGTAAATCACTCATTCTAAAATAGTAATATTTCTTAATTTTCATCTTTTATATTTTATCTTTGTAATTTATCATTCTTATTAATCTTATATCTTTATTATTTATCTTACCTATTTATCTTTGTTATTTATCATTGCTATTTATCTTTTGCTATTTATCATTGCTATTTATCTTTTGCTATTTATCATTGCTATTTATCTTTTGCCTTTGTTATTTGACTTTTGTCCTTTATCTTTTATCTTTTATCTTTTATCTTTTATCTTTTATCTTTTATCTTTTATCTTTTGATTGTGCATTGTGCATTGTGCATTGTGCATTGTACATTGTACACTATCCCCTATAAATTCTATAATCAATATTTTCAAATATATTATCCAACTCTTC
Organism: Clostridium sp. DL1XJH146; assembly: GCF_054819755.1. Lineage (NCBI taxonomy): Bacteria > Bacillati > Bacillota > Clostridia > Eubacteriales > Clostridiaceae > Clostridium > Clostridium sp. DL1XJH146. The sequence goes on along the minus strand of NZ_JBTVVN010000009.1, from coordinate 37,863 downwards.
TACACTTTCTAACCAATTATCATCAATCTTATTCCTCAATATTTGGTCCCAAATTTTATAGAATCTCTGTATATGCAAATTAACTCTTCTTATTGCATAATCTTCTGCTGTTTTATTGGTTATGATAAAGGGCCAATCTGATGATTCTGCCAATAAAAGTTCTCTTGCAGCTTGATTTAGAGCTCTCTCTAATAACTTATCTGGATTATTATATAAATTTGCAAGTTTTTTCATATACAAAGCGCACTCATGAATATCTTTATAGATCCAAAAATTAGAATCATTTAGCCATACTCTATAATCTCCATTTTCTCCCCAAGTAGATGGAGAAGGGGCTGACATCTGTATTGGTTGCTTTAGTTTAAGATATTCACTAGGTGTTATTAATTCAAAATTGCTTTCTTTAGAAGCTGCAAATCTAATAAATTCGCCAAGAAATTCAGGGCCTTCGAACCACCAATGACCAAATAATTCTGTATCATAAGGGCAAGTAATTATTGGTTTAACATTCATATGCTTTGATATTTCTGATATTTGCCTGCTTCTACCCTCCATAAAATGAAGTGCATGCTCCTTAGTTTTTTCTAAAGCCTCTGCTCTATTATAGTATTCTTTATTCCGCATATCACCAGTAATTCTATGATATTTTATTCCTGTATCTACTCTAATTCCTTCTTTTTGAATGTAAGGAGCTATATAATCATAATCTAATTCATATCCTATATCTTTATAAAACTCTCTATAACTATAATTACCTGGATATCCTTCTTTGCTGCTCCAAACTTGATGTGATGTTTCAACATCTCTCCCAAAGACACATACACCACTTCTATCAACAATAGGGGCATATGTACCATAAACAGGTTTAGGAGAAGCATTCATTACAGAAATGTTCTCACCAATAAAATATTGGATCCCACAATCCTTAAGTACCTCTTCAATTCCATAAGTATATGCACATTCTGGAAGCCAAATACCTGTAGGTTTATGTCCCATAATTTCTGTGTAATAATCAACACCTATATTTATCTGTGCTTTCACTGTTTCTTTATTTATTGTTAATAATGGTAGTAATCCATGCGTTGCAGAACAAGTAATTACTTCTAAACACCCTAACTTATCAAACTTTCTAAAAGCATTCATTAGTCTTTTTTCATAATTATCATATATACTTAATATCTTATTAAATCGATCATAATAAAATTTTGCTAGTTCATTTAAATTCTTGTCATACTTAGTTCTATCAATTTCTTCTCTTGCTAATTTAATTGCATTAATTAAATATATAAAATATTTTTTATTTAAATATTCATCTTCTAACATACTCATCAATGTAGGTGTAATAGACATAGTTACTTTAAATTCAATTTTATCTTCAAGTAGCTTATCAAATATACTTATAAGAGGAATATACGATTCATTTATTGCTTCAAATAACCATCTCTCTTCAAGTGCATCATCTTCATCAGGATGCCTAACAAATGGCAAATGGCTGTGGAGAACTAATGATACATATCCGTCCTTCATATTACTTCCTCCTTGCTTTATTTTGAAGAACTTGTTTTATATATTCTATTAATATTATAAAAGTGTTGCTTGAAAAATTCTATATTTTCATTATCCTCAAATTTGTCTTTATTAGAATAATATGAATTAGTATCAATATTATCTGATGAAGAATACATTCTACTAGTTTCTTCTATGTTTATAAAGCTACTTTCTTTAAGTACATTATTAGAAATAAGATCATCTGCGGATATACTATATCTAATACCAAAATTATATTTACTCTCTCCGCTTTTATTATTATTTACATCATTTATGTTAATACTTGATGAAATATTATTACCTAATATAATATTACTTGTTTCATCAGAAACACTAAATGATTCATTAATAAAATCTTCACTATCAAACTTTTCTGTATTAATCGTAGAAACTTGGTTATTTTCTAATTCAACGAAATAGATTAAATCTTCTTTTGAATTGCTACTTCTTGGAGTTGATACCATATTAGAACTTGCCAATGCCACGTAATCATGTCCAAATAATTTTCTTCCATATTCAACAAATACATCAATATTGTCTTCTTCCAATTTTATAAAAGAGCTAGTATCAAATTTATTTATTTCTTTGCTTTTAATCTCTATGTCCTTACCATCTACCATCTTCTTAACTTTCAAAATGGGCTGTGAACCATTCCATGACCCTACCCCATATTTCACCTCGAAACCATAAATTGCATCTGGAGAAACACTAAAATAACAAAACAAATCAAATGTACCTTGTACCATCAAAACAATAGAAATTTTATCATAAAAATGCACTAATATCACCTCTTCATTCTTTTATATTTAATTATACATTAAAAATGAAAATATTCAAAAATAAATGATTAATTGTACTAAACATATCATAAAAAAAATTTAAATGCTGATAATAATACCTATAGGAGTTGATTATATATATATGAATATTTGTATGAAATTATTTAAAAGTTCACAAAAATTATTTATATTTTCTATTATTTTTTCTTGTCTATTTATGATTACACCAGTGTATGCTGAAGAAAGTAATTATGAAATCCAAGTCGATATAGAAAATTACGATTCTAGCAAACCAATAGTAATATTAGTAGATGTTGTAGACAGTATTATGAATGTATTCCAAGATGGTAAAATCATAAAAACATATACTATAGCAGGTGGTGCACCAATATCTCCGTCACCTATAGGTACATGGACCGTAATAAGCAAGGGTACTTGGGGTGAAGGCTTTGGTGGCCGTTGGATGGGTTTCAATGTTCCTTGGGGTAAATTTGGTATACATGGTACTATTTATCCTAATTCTATCGGTTGGAACTCTTCGCATGGTTGCATTAGAATGTGGAACAAAGATGTAGCTGAACTTTATAAAATAACCAAACATGGAACAAAAGTTATTATATGGGCTGGTCCATTTGGAAATTTCGGGTCATATCTTAGAAAACTAAAACCAGGCATGAGAGGCGCTGATGTATATGAACTTCAAAGAATTTTAAAAGAAAAGGGCTATTACAATGCTAATCCTGATGGGCTATATGGTGATTACTTTAAACAAGTAGTTCACAAATTCAAAAAAGATAACAGCTTGCCTATTAACGACTATGTTGATTGGACATTTTATGAAAAACTAGGAGTAGAACTTATTGACTAATATTATTCCAAGTACACCTTATAAAAACAAAAAACTTTCTTATGTAAATATTAATTATGTTATACTTATTATTATACTAAATAAGGAAGTGATAATATATTTAATAAAGGTGATTTTCATTTACATACATTGGCATCTGATGGAAAGCTTTCTTCGTCAGAGTTAGTAACTTTAGCATCAAAAGTTAACTTAGATATAATAGCAATAACTGATCATGATAATATATCGGGAAACAAAGAAGCTATTGAAATTGGTAGAAAACTAGGTGTGAAGGTTATTCCTGGAATCGAAATGTCAACTCAATATAATAATATAAGTGTCCATGTTCTTGCATACTTTAACAGTAATAATTACGATAGCCCTCAATTGATAGATTCTCTTAAATCTTTTCAAGATTACAGAACTTATAGAGGGAAAAAAATCATTGAAAACTTAGACGAGATTTTTGACATAAAATTAGATTTTGAAAAAGTACTTAAAAAATCGCATGGAGTTCTTGGTAGACCTCACTTAGCTAGCGCAATTATAGATGCTGGATACAATTTAACTTGGAATTATATATTTGATAATTTAATTGGGGATGATAGTCCTGCATATATTCCAAACAAAAAAATTACTACTGAAGATGCAATAAAAATGTTGAAATCTCTTGGAGGTTTTGTAGTCTTAGCTCATCCAACACTAGTGAAAAAAGTTACTATTGAAGAATTGTTTAAACTCGATTTTGATGGTGTAGAAGCTAAATACCCACTAAATAAACATGGGGACGAAGCAAAATTTAGACTTTTAGCTAATAAATACAATAAAATAATAACGGCAGGATCTGATTACCATGGTCTTCATGATAATGATGGTAAACATGGATATATAGGAAGTTGTCCTCTTAAAGGCGATGATCTTAGAATTCTTGTCGAAGCTATTGGAATTACTTCTTCTTAATCTCATCTCTTACCCTTTTAATGAGGTTTAGAATCATCCCAATACCAATGATAACAAATACAACATAAACCTTCTTAGAATTCTCAGGAGCCTTTATAAACTGATAAATTTCATCCATCTAATCACCTCTTTTATAATTGTGCTATGTTTTAAAGAATTTTTGATAATAATAAGATTTGTTAGTTTTATAGTTTTTTTATGAATAATTTGCAATGTACAATTTGCAATTGTGGATAATTATCGTCTTGCAACGAGAATCTTTAATTTAATTAACTCAAAAATTTTGCGTAGCAAAATTATCCTTAATTGCAAATTGCTAATTGCTAATTGCTAACATTTATTTATCTTTTGATTGTGCATCTTGCATTGTGCATTGAATTATCTATGCTTCTTTTATAAACGCTTCATACCCTTTCATTGTTTCATAAACATCAGCTTTTGAAACAACTTCATTTGGCGCATGCATGCTTAGTACCGGAACCCCACAATCTATTACTTCCATTCCATATTTAGCTGCAATATAGGCTATAGTACCACCGCCACCTTGATCTACCTTACCTAATTCTGATGTTTGCCAAACTACATTGTGTTTTGCCATAATTCCTCTTATTTCTGCTATAAATTCTGGATTAGCATCATTACAACCAGATTTACCTCTTGAACCTGTATATTTATTAAAAACAATTCCTTTACCTAAAAAGGCTGAATTTTTCTTTTCATAGGCTCCTGCATAATTAGGATCAAATGCTGCACTTACATCTGATGAAAGCATTTTAGAGTTTAAAAGTGCTCTTCTCAATTTTAGTTCAGAATAATCACCAGTTAAATTCATAAGTTCAGCTACAGCATTTTCAAAAAATAATCCGTGCATGCCAGTTGAACCTACACTTCCAATTTCTTCTTTATCAACTAGTAAAGTTACTGCAGTCTTTTTAACTTTCTCCACATTTAACATTGCTTCTACAGAAGTATATGCACAAACTCTATCATCATGTCCATACGCCATAACCATACTCTTATCTAATCCATAATGTCTTGCCGGACCTGCTGGCACGATTTCAATTTCAGCTGAAACAAAATCTTCTTCATTTATACCATATTTTTCATTTAATATATTTAATATATTTAGTTTCACTCTATTCTTTACTTCTTTATCTTTAATAGGCATACTTCCAATAAGAAGATTTAAATCTTCTCCAGTAACGCCTTCATCTAAAGTTTTCTTTAGTTGGTCTTTAGATAAATGTACCAACAAATCTTGCACACCAATAACTGGGTCGCTAAGTTCTTCACCTACTACAATATTAACTATAGAACCATCTTTCTTAACTACCACACCATGAATTGATAAAGGTGTAGCTACCCATTGATATTTTTTTATTCCACCATAATAATGAGTATCAAACAAAGCTAAATCTGAATCTTCATACAATGGATTTTGTTTTAAATCTATTCTTGGTGAATCAACATGAGAACATAGAATATTCATGCCATCTTCTAACTTTTCTTCTCCAATATTAAAAAGTATCAAAGCTTTGTTTTTGAAAGAATAATATACTTTATCTTCTTTAACTACTTGCTTTTTCTCTTTTATTAATTTCTCAATATTTGTGTACCCATTTTTTTCAGCTATAATAACAAATTCGTCTACACATTCTCTTTCTGTCTTACACTTAGACATAAATTCAATATATTTATCATTTAAAATATCCAATTTCACTAAGTCTTCCTCTGAATATATATCCCAAGCTAAATCATACTTTTTTTCTAATTCATTCTCTTCTACTTTTTTCTTTTCTGTCATTTATATTTCCTCCTTAATTTTAAACAATCAAAGCCATTTTTTCTTTTTAAATATTATAATTAATATAATACTTATTACAATCATAAATAATAACATATAAAAATAGCCATAATCATATTTTATTAATGGCATTTTCTTGAAATTCATTCCTTGCATACTTGTAATTAAGTTCAGCGGTAGAAAAATACTTGTGACTATTGTGAACACTTTCATTATCTCATTAGTTTTATTTGAAACTTCAGATTCAAAAGCCTCTCTAACTAAAGCTAAATCTTGCACTAGATTATCTAGCGAATCCATTAATTTATCTATCCTATCTTTTAGATCAGAAAAATATGATATATACTGATTTTCAATCATCTTATTATCTTTTCTAGTAAGTGAATCGCCTATATACCTCATTGGATTTAAATTTTTTCTTATAGTGTATACTTGTCTTCTAAAAGAGATTAATTTATCCACATGTTCCTTCATAGGGTTTTTTAATATTGATATTTCAATTTTGTCAGCTTCTATCTCTAACTCTGCAATAGCTTCATAATTATTTACTATAACTCTGTCAATAACATAATAAAAAACAAAAATTGCTGATGTTTTATCCTTTAATATACCACAATTTTTTTTACTATGAATATCATTTATCAATTCTTCAATAAAGCCAAAATCTTTTCCTAATATAGTAATCACTTTATCTCCAGTATAAATAATATCAATATCTTCACAATTAATCCTTTTGTTATTAATTTGCAAAAGGTTCAAACTAAGATAAATACATTTATCATAAATAATTATTTTAGATGGCTTTGTACCTTTATTCATAAATTCTAATAAAATATTATTATTTAAATCATATTCTTTAATTACTTCTTCTATTTCTTCTTTATTTGCATAAATCCATAATTGATATTCTTTTTTAACTACCTCTTTATCCAGCAAACTAAAATTATTCTTTAAGTCAAATATCTGCATAAAATCACCAATTTAACCCTTTTGATATTATTATTCCACATCAATTGGTGATTATGCAATTTACTGCGATATCATGTTTCTCACTAGGTATATCATTCATTATTTGAAATTCATATGCCAAAGCAATTTTCCTTGCAGTAATATTATTTTGTGAAAAATATTTATCATAATATCCTCCACCGTATCCTATTCTATAACCTTCTTTGTCAAAAGCTAAACCTGGAAATATAGCTAAATCTATTTTATAAGGCTCAATTCTATTTCCTTCTTTTGGCTCTAAAACTCCAAAATGCCCCTCTGTTAATTCACTTAAAGATTTGATTTGATACGCATTCATTACCTTTTCCTTAGGATTAACTTTCGGCACACATACAACTTTGTTATTTTTAAAACAATTTTGTATTAAATCAATAGTATTAATTTCATTTTGCATACTAACATATGTAAAAATTATTTTTGAATTCTTAAATATATCTGAATTAATTAATTTTTTTAAAATAATACTATCATATTTTTCTTTTTCTTCTTTACTTAAATTATCTCTAACATACATAATTTTATTTCTTATTATTTCTTTTTGATTCAATTGCAATAACCTCTCTCATTCTTCTATCAATCGTTTCCACCGGAGATTCTTTTGATATGCTTGAATACCTGAAATTTGCTGCAGCCGCTTCTATAATAACAGCTACATTTCGACCAGGTCTAATAGGTATCCTAATTCTTTTAACTGGAACTTTTAATATTTCCATATACTCATTATCTATACCTAACCTATCATAACTTTCATGCTCTTTCCATTGCTCTAAGTAAATTATAAAATCAATAATCTTTTCATCTAGAACGGAACTCATACCATAAATTGCTGGGACATCAATAATGCCCATCCCCCTTACTTCCATCATTCCTGAAGTAATATACGGTGCTGTTCCATGCAATTCACCATCAACTTCCTTCATATCAACAGCATCATCTGCAACAAGTCTATGACCTCTTTTTATCAATTCTAAGGCTGTTTCACTTTTGCCTATTCCACTCTCTCCAATAATTAAGATACCTGTTCCATAAATATCTACCAAAACTCCATGCATCCTTACCTCTGGAGCTAATTCTTTATCTAAATAGTTCATCAATCTATTAGTAAATTTAGTAGTTACCATATTAGTCTTTAAAACCCATGTGTGTTTTTCTTTAGCATTTTCTATTAATTCTATTTGTGGTTCTAAATCTCTTGAATAAATAATACATGGAGTCTTAAATTTAAAGAATTTATCTAGTCTTTTTTTTCTTATTGATGTATGCATTGAATCAAGAAAGCTCCACTCTGCTTTCCCTATAATCTGAATTCTTTCTTGCGCAAAATAGTTATAAAAACCCGCTAATTGTAATCCTGGTCTATTAACATTTGACACTTTTATGTCTACATCTTCATTTCCTTCTACAATTATTTCCATACTTAAATCTTTTATTAATTTCTTTATACTCACGCCCATTAGTTATATTCTCCTTTCAGTATTAATTATTATTATCTACTGTCAAAAATACAATTATCAATGTCCCATTAATAATGTTTTTCTATCCTATTTTGTCTAATCTTATTTATCTCAATTATACATTATTTCATAAAAACTTTCATAAAACAACCTATACAACCAAATTTTTAGATAAATACAACAATTGATTTACTATATTTTTATTATTTTCCCAAATTTCTTTATCGGTATTCTTAATAAATATTCTATGTTTATAAATTGCATCTAGAGATTTGCCTAAATATTCTATGTTTGTCTCCATTCCTATAAAATTCTTTTTATAATCACCACCAGATATGAAAATAGTTGCGATTTGTATGTTTTTTTCCCTTACCTTTTTTTTCAATATATACTTAGCACTCCAAAATACTTGCATCCTATCTAATAGCATTTTAAAAGTAGATGGAAACCCTGCAAAATAGACTGGAGATACAATTATTATATTATCATACAAAATAAATTTTTCATATATATCAACCATTTCATCATCTATCGAACATTTTAAAAACTGGTTATAGCAATATTTACAATCCATACAAGGTCTTATATTTAAGCTTTGTGTTTCTATTATTTCAACTTCTCCTTTGATCTTTGAAAAAATAAAAGATGAAATCCTAGAACTATCACCTTTTTTTCTTGGCGAACAATTAATTATCAGTGTTTTCATTAAATTACCTCATTTCTTGAATTATATTTTATATTCTTCTTTAGTAATATTTTATAATTTCAATATAAATAAAAAACTTATTAATAAAATAGTAACTTATTAAATATATTATACTAGATACCTTATAGCTTCAATAATTTAAAACTGGGGGTTTTAAATGAATATTCTAATCATTGGGAAAAAAAATTATATTGGTAGTACACTCTTCAATCAATTCAAGACAGAGAATAATGTGTACTATATAGAAGAAGATAATGAAATAATCTTCAATAAATCACGTCTCTATAGTATAGCAAAAACTACTAACTCAGAATTGGTTATAGATCTATTTGAGGAGAATGACTATGAGAAATGTGAAATTGAACCTAAAGTGGCCTACAGAGATAACTCAATATCTGCAGTAAACTTAGCCTATGTTTGTAAAAGTTTAAACATACCACTGGTGTATTTATCCTCCTATTCTGTTTATGGCGAGTCAAAAGATGCTCCATACTTTGAAACTGATGAATGCAATCCAATAAATAATTATGGAAAATCAAAGCTGGCTGGAGAAAAACTAATTCAAAATGTGTGCGAAAAATATTTTATAATTCGTTGTGGATGGATTCTTGGTAGAAAGAATGAATTTATGAATAAAATTCTTCAAAACATACACAGTGACCTCTTTATGTGTTCTTCCGAAATCGGCTCACCAACTTGTATAGAAGATATATACTCTTCAATATCAAAATTGATAAGCACAGATTACTACGGAATATACAATTGTGCAAATCCAGATCCAATTAAAAAGTCAATATTAGTAGAAAGAATATTCAATTATCTCAATATAAAGAAAAACATAGTAGAAATTCCTTCAAACTATCTAAGTAATTTTGCAAGAAGACCTGAATACTCTGTATTAGATACATCTTTAATAAATAATTGTCTAGAAATCGACTACCCCAACTGGCAAGATAGATTAGAAACAATGCTATCTCCATCAAATATTGATTGACATCTTCAAAAGCAGTAAGGTTCCGCATAGATTCTATTCTTAGAGGGACCTTCTTTCACTTCTAATTACACATATTCAAAACTTAGAACTACATAACTCTTTTGTACAAAAAATATATTGTAGTCTTATATAGTAACAGTTAGTCCATTAAAATATCTTTACATACTCTTTCCATTATTTTATAATTAAAGGAAGTATATTGTATATAAACATTTTTTTGTACAGAGAGGTTGATAGTAATGCTAAGGGAAAAACAAGAATACTACCCTAAAATAAAAAATGCAATATTAATTTTATTTGCTTATCTATTTTTATCTAATTTTTGTTACCTTATTTATATATACGGTCACCATACTATAAATTCAAGTCTATTAGTTTCTGCGGTAATAAAATTATTTTGTCTATTACTTATAATTGCTTGGTTAAAACTACAGTATAAAATTTCATTTAAAGTTTACTTATCCACAAAACCTCTTTCTTTCAGAAAGATAATATCAATATTATTAACTATTTTATCACTATCAATAATAGTATCTGAATTAACTAATCTACTAACAATATTTATTCCTATTAAAGGTTTTTGGCTTGAAGTGTTTAATAATACTTTTAATTCGCAAAATAAACCAGTACAATTATTTTTATGTATTGTAATTTTAGCACCAATAATGGAAGAACTTCTTTTCAGAGGACTAATTTTAAAGGGTTTCTTAAAACACTATTCTTATAAAAAAGCAATATTTTTATCATCCTTATTATTTGGAATAATGCATTTTAATCCTTGGCAATTTCTTGCAGCTACCTTAGCAGGAATTTTTATTGGCTGGTGTTATTATAAAACTAATTCTTTACTAATATGTATTATATCTCATTCATTTTTCAATTTTTTAGGTTTCATAACTGAAGATTTGTTTAAATTATTTAATCCAAATTATATATCTGATTACAGTAATATTTCTTTTCTTCCTATATGGATTGATATTTTAAGTATTGTAATATTTATTTTTGGAGTTTATAACTTAGACAAGCTATTCAAAAACAAATATTAAATATAATAAGGTCTAATATCCATTTATGTAGTTTTCTAAAATTGAATTTTAAAAAGGAATGTTTGATTATGAAAAATTATATAATATTTACTCTACCAGCAATGCTAATTTCATACTTTATTTTCGATTTTATTTTCAATAAAATAAACATAAAAAAACATATAAATACTACTAAAAAAAGATTAATTTCTTATTTGTTTTTACTAAGTTTAGCTACACTTACTTTTCATATTACAAATAATTTTGATGCTACAAAAGACTATGGTGACGTTATTATAGGCATAATTGCAGGACCTTTAGTTGCTGTTGCAGGACAAACTACTCCTAAAAAAAATTCTCAAAATTATAGCTTATAAAAACAAGCTGATACTATTGGAGGTAAATATATAAATGACAAAATTCAAAAAAAATAAACCTTTATTAATATATCTAATGTACGCCCCTGTATTATTAACTTTATTTTTTATCTTAATTAATAAAGTTAATCAGTGTATACAAATTGTATTATATATAAGCTATATAATGTATTTATTAGGCTGTATTATTATTGCTAATTTAGTATATAAAAATGTAAAATAAAAGACCATCTCAGATTGTATCCCAAGATAGCCCATTATAAAAATCTTTTAACTTAATTTAAAGATTTTGCGCTAGCAAAATCCTCCTCAATTGTGCATTGTGCATTGTGCATTGTGCATTGTGCATTGTTATTCTATCTTATACACTTTCTTTGCCATATCCATATACATAATCCCATCAAGATGATCTGTTTCATGGCAAAATGCACGTGCTAGTAGCCCTGATACTTCATATTTTACTAAATTACCTTTCTCATTTTGTCCTACTATTACTATTTTCTTAGGCCTTGTTACAGTCCCCTCATATCCAGGATAACTAAGACATCCTTCTATATCATCATGTTTACCAACCTTTTTAGTTATTTTAGGATTAATAATCACAGTAGCTCCATCACCTTCTCTTAAATCAACGATAAAAACTCTCATAAGTACGCCAATTTGAGGTGCTGCAAGACCTACTCCATCCCCTGCATATAAAGTATCCTTTAAATCCTTAATCAAGTTTTTCACTTCAGCATTGATTTCAGTTATTCTTCTACTTTTTCTCCTCAAAACAGGATTTTCAACCGTCACAATTTCCTTAACTGCCAAAAAATCAACTCCAAATCATTATTTTATACTTAAATTATAGCAAACTTTAAATGATAATGCACTTTAAAAGATAATGCACTTTAAAAGATAATGCACTTTAAAAGATAATGCACAATTTACAATGCACAATGCACAATTAAGGATGATTTTCTTCCCGTTGGTCAGAAAATCTTTGTTTAAATTTACCAAAACATTGAATCATTAATCTTTTAATCTTTTAATCTTTTAATCTTTTATAAATTAAAGAAATTTTTTAGCTCCGCTAAAAAATTTCATCCACAATTGTGCATTGTGCATTGTGCATTGTGCATTTTTTTCTTATAAGTGCCTTGTGCATTTTTTTAATATCTCTATTTTTTCTACGCAAAAAAACTACACCGCAAATATCTGCAATGTAGTTTAATAACTAGCCTTTCTGTGCTTCTGCTTCTTCCATCATACTCTTAACTTTCATAAGTCTAGTAAGAGCTCCTCTTTCATTTTCACCAAGCTTCATGTTTATATACTTGATTGTTTCTTGAAGTTGTGGAATAGTCATATACTCAAGAGCGTTAACTCTTCTTCTTGTTTTTTCAATTTCATCTGCCATAAGTTGGCAAGATTTTTCTACTTCTGCAAGTTCAAGTAATTTTGGTAATATACTATAAAGCTTTTCTAGAGAACCATCTAATTCTGCTGAAGTACTTGCAAATCCATATGGATATATACTTCCCTCATCATCTTCAAGCTTTCTCTTAAATTCCATTTTAGGAACATTAACACTCATAACATTCTTAGTAGTTACATCAACTGTTATATGTTCTTTCGGATAAGCTATAGCCTCTTCTAATAATTCTGAAGACATTAAAGCTCTAGCCATTACAAAATCATTGAAAGAATAAGATAACATTTCTTCTACTTCTTTCCTAAGTTTATTATTATACTTAATAAGCTCAATAAATCTTCTCATAAGTTCATCTTGCTTATCTTTAAGTAATTTATGTCCTCTTGTTGCAGTAGTCAATCTTTTTTTAAGTTTTGTGAGTTCCATTCTGGTTGGGTTTACATTCAACCTTGCCATTTTTACTCACCTTCTTTTTCATCTAAGTATTTCTCTAAATACTCGTCTCTAATTCTCTTAAGCTCTGTTCTTGGAAGTATTTTAAGAAGTTTCCATCCTAGAGCAAGAGTTTCTTCAATCCCTCTATTACTATCAAACCCTTGAGCTACATATTGTTTTTCAAAGGCTTCAGCAAACTTAGCAAAAGCTTTATCTGCATCTGAAAGTGCTGATTCACCTAAGATAACTGCCAATTCTTTCGCTTGCTTTCCTTGAGCATAAGCTGCAAACAATTGATTCATAGTATCTGCATGGTCTTCTCTTGTTTTTTCTTTACCAATACCTTTATCTTTAAGTCTAGAAAGTGATGGCAAAACATCTATTGGAGGCATTATACCTTTTTTGTACAATTCTCTTGAAAGAATTATTTGTCCCTCTGTAATATATCCTGTAAGGTCAGGAATAGGGTGAGTTTTATCATCTTCTGGCATTGTTAATATAGGTATTTGTGTAATAGAACCTTCTTTACCTTTAATTCTTCCAGCTCTTTCATATAATGTAGAAAGGTCAGTATATAAATATCCTGGATATCCTCTTCTACCTGGAACTTCTTTTCTAGCAGCTGATACTTCACGAAGAGCTTCACAATAGTTTGTAATATCAGTCATAATTACAAGTACGTGCATTCCTCTTTCATAAGCTAGATATTCAGCAGTAGTTAGAGCCATTCTAGGAGTAGCTATACGTTCAACAGCTGGATCATTTGCTAAGTTCATAAATAGAACTGTTCTATCAATCGCACCTGTTTTTGTAAAATCTTCAACGAAGTATTGAGCTTCTTCGAAAGTAATACCCATCGCAGCAAATACAACGGCAAACTTTGAATCAGATTTTAAAACTTTTGCTTGTCTTGCAATTTGTGCAGCAAGTTCTGCATGAGGAAGTCCTGAACCAGAGAAAACTGGTAATTTCTGTCCTCTTACAAGTGTATTAAGTCCATCAATAGCAGATATTCCAGTTTGGATAAACTCTGATGGATAATCTCTAGCGTACGGATTAATAGCTTCACCATTAATATCCATTTTAGCATCAGCAATTATTTTTGGTCCACCATCTTTTGGTCTTCCAATTCCATCAAATACTCTTCCAAGCATATCTTCTGAAACACCTATTTCAAGAGGTCTTCCCAAAAATCTTGCTTTTGTTCCTTTTAAGTTGATTCCTGTTGAACCCTCAAAAATTTGAACAAGAGCTTTGTCAAGATTTATTTCAAGTACCTTACCATGTCTCATCTCACCATTTTGTAATTGGATTTCAACAAGTTCGTCGTAAGTTACTCCCTTAACTCCTTCTACAAGCATTAAAGGTCCTACAACTTCAGTAACGGTTTTATATTCCTTAAGCATTCACAACACCGCCTTCTTCAATTAACTTATCCATTGCCTCAGTTAATTCTTTGCCTATTACATCGATGTTATCTAAATGATCTTCGTCGATATATTTAGCTCTAGCGATTTTATCTTTAACATCATCCATGGCAATAATATCTTTTAAATAAACTCCAGCTTTTAACGCCTTTTCAGCTTCATCCTGGAATTGTAGAACTAACTTCAACATTCTATATTGTTTGTTTAGTGATGCATAAGTATCAATGTCATGGAAGGCATTTTGCATCAAATAATCTTCTCTTAATGATTTTGCAACTTCTAGTTTTAGTCTATCTCCTTCTGATAAAGCATCCAAACCTACAAGTCTTACTATCTCATCTAAAGATGCTTCTTCTTGAAGAAGTAACATTGCTCTAGTTCTAAGTGCAACCCATTCATCTGATACATTTCTATTCATCCATGAACCTACTTTTTCAAGGTATAATGAATAAGAACTCAACCAGTTAATAGCTGGGAAGTGTCTCTTATAAGCAAGTTGAGCATCAAGTCCCCAGAAAACTTTAACTATTCTTAAAGTTGCTTGAGATACTGGCTCTGAAATATCTCCACCTGCTGGAGATACAGCACCGATTGCAGTTAAAGCACCTTCTCTATCATCTTCACTAAGACAAACTACTTTACCAGCTCTTTCGTAGAAGTCTGCAAGTCTTGATCCTAGATATGCAGGGTAACCTTCATCACCAGGCATTTCTTCAAGTCTACCAGACATTTCTCTTAAAGACTCAGCCCAACGCGAAGTTGAATCAGCCATCAAGGCAACTGAATATCCCATATCTCTAAAATATTCTGCTATAGTAATACCTGTATATATAGATGCTTCACGGGCAGCAACTGGCATATTTGAAGTATTTGCTATAAGTACTGTTCTTTTCATAAGAATTTCACCAGTTTTAGGGTCTTTAAGTTCTGGGAATTCATTAAGAACGTCTGTCATTTCATTTCCACGCTCTCCACATCCGATATAGACAACTATTTCAGCATCTCCCCATTTAGCAAGCTGATGTTGAACAACTGTCTTACCACTACCAAAAGGTCCTGGTACACATGCAGTACCACCTTTTGCAACTGGGAAGAATGTATCTACTATTCTTTGTCCTGTAACCATTGGTTCTTCAGGATTAATTTTTGATTTATATGGTCTACCTTTTCTTACAGGCCATTTTTGAAGCATTGTAACTTTTTTTACTCCATCTACTGTTTCAACTTCACAAACAGTATCTTCTATAGTATATTCACCTTCTGTAATTGCAGTAATCTTTCCTTCAATACCATAAGGAATCATAACTTTATGCTCTATTACAGTTGTTTCTTGAACAAGACCAATTATGTATCCTGCTTTTACTTCATCTCCTACTGCTAGAGTAGGCTTAAATTCCCATTTTTTTTCTCTATTAAGTGCAGAAACCTCTACCCCTTTAGATAAAAAGCTACCTGCTTTTTCCATTATCTTATCAAGAGGTCTTTGTATACCATCAAACATTGATTCAATAAGACCAGGTCCAAGTTCAACACTTAAAGGTTCTCCTGTTGTTTCAACTGGAGCACCAGGTCCAAGACCAGATGTTTCTTCATATACTTGAATAGAAGCCTTATCTCTTCTCATTTCTATAATTTCACCAATAAGACGTTGATTACCAACTTTTACAACGTCATATATATTTGCATCTTCCATACCCTCAGCTATTACTAAGGGACCGGATACTTTTACGATTTTTCCGATCTTCAAGTTCTTTACCTACCTTCCTTATAAAATATTAACTCCTACAGCTTTTTCCACATTATCACTTATTCTCTGCATACCAATATTTAGAGAACCTTGATTACTTGGAATCAATATAACCGCCGGTAGTGTTTGTCTGTTATATCTTTCTATAGTCTCTTCTATATCTTTAGCTACTTGTTCTGTTATAAAAATAACAGCATATTTATTCATAGCCAATTTATCAACGGTTTTCCTAGCTTCATCTTTTTCAATTACTGGAAAAACCTCAATTCCTAAAGCTTTAAATGCAAGTATAGAATCTTTATCTCCTACAACTCCAATTTTATACATATATATCACGCAGCCTTTCTCTAATTACTTCAGGCGCAATGTTGTTTAACTTACCTACCATAATAATTCTAATAACTTTAATTTCATTTTCCTTTGCAAATATATATGCAATTAAAGGTTCAACACCAAAACTAACATATTTCGCATCCTTAATGAAATTCATAATAAAATTATCAGAAAGCTTTTCTAGAAGATTGAATTTGCCTGTCTTATTAAATTCATCTATTCCTTGTCTAAGCACCCCATTGTAGTCTGTGTGGTCCAGTCTAGAAATTATATTCTCAAAAGATTCGTTTAACATAGAAATCAAAGTATCTAAATCAATAGACCCACCTTCAATAAGTACTTTTTTAAGGAAGTCTCTTCCTTTATTTTGTTTCTTTACTCTTAGTAATGTCTTTATATTAATTAAATCAATGTTTATTTTTATATATTTCATTAAATATTCTTCATTGATTTCTCTAGCAGCAGAAAGAATATGTTTATACATATAATTATCTAAAATTATATCTATATCTTGTGGGTCATATTCACCTTCAATTAACTTTTCTACTTTTTCAATGGCTTCTCTCATTATTAGATTAAAATCATAATAATCCTTTGATGTAATCATAGACTTTAGTTTTGATACAGGAATAGTTGCAACCTCAATAGTTAGGTTACTTAAATCTTTATTTAAAGCTATTCCTTTCATAATTACTTTAATATTATGATAATCATATCTTAGACTCATAACATCAATTAATAATTTATTTGGTGATATTTCGTACATCAAATTATAAAGCCTTTTCAATTCATCGCTTAAAAGTATTTCATAATCTTCTGGTCTTTTTATGAGAGCCATATAATTACCATACTCAGTTTCTTGAAGTAATTTAAAAGTTTCTTCTGCAGATTTACTATCTATCATTCTTTCAATTTTTGTATTATCAAGGAGTTTAGATTCAATTGCTCTAAGCCTTGATACCGCTTGAGCATAAGTTAAATTACTCATAGCTATCCTCCCTTATTGGAACAATACATTTGCAACGTCTGCTTCAAGCTCATCTCTTAGAGACATTATTAAGGCTTCAAAAGTATTATTAATTTCAATACCATCTTTTTGCATAACAAAACCGCCCTTAAAATCTCTTTTTTCTGAACTAAGTTTAATACCAGCTTTTTTACCTTTTTTAACAAGCTCAGCATTAATTTTATTTACAAATTCAGCAGTTACATCAGTATTATCTCTACCAATTATAAGTTCTTCATCCTCTTCAATATCTAAAGCTAAAATACTTTCTTCAATAAATTTAAGGTGCTCTTCTCCAGATATCTTTGTAAGTTTTTCTAATGCTTCCTCAAAAACTTTATCCAATACCTTTTGCTTAGCTTCTAACTTTGAATTTCTAACTTTTAATTCTGCATTAGAGATAACTCTTTCACCTCTTGTAACAGATTCTAATGTTGTTTTTTCAATGATAAGCTTACCAGTTTCTTCAGCTTCTTTAATATTTTTGTTTAGAATTTTTTCTTCTTCTTTTCTTCCTTCACTTAAAATTGCTTCTGCGCTGCTATTTCCTTCTTCTATAATTTTCTTCACTAAATTACTAATATTAGACATTCGTCTTCACATCCTAACCTTCTATAGTTTAAATAAATAAGATCATTAATAATGAAGATACGAAACCTAATAATGCATAAGTTTCAACCATTACTGCAAATAAAACACCTTTCATTACATGATCAGGTTTTTTAGCTAAAATTGCAAGCCCTGCTGCTGCAGTTTTTCCTTGAGATATAGCTGATTTCCATCCTGCTAAAGCAATTGGAAGTGACGCCATAAATATAAAGAAACCTGTTTGCATATCAGGAGTTGATCCGCCTAATAATCCAATTCTTGTTAAAATAATAATTGTAGTAACAAATCCGTACAAACCTTGTGTTCCTGGTAACAATTCTAAAATAAGTGCTCTACCAAATTTATCAGGATCTTCAGTAATTACTCCAGCAGCAGCTTCCCCTACTATACCAATACCTCTTGCTGAACCTATACCTGGTAGTGCAGTTGCAAGTGCTGCACCTAATAAAGCTAAAGCTAATCCTCCGTTTTGACTCATAAATTCCATAAATGTTCCAAACATATAATTTTCCTCCTACCAATTTAAAATTAATTTTTTTGATATTTTTATTAGTTTTAATATTTTTTACATTTTTCACATCATTGTGATTTTATCAAGTAAAAATCAAATTTCAATTTAAAACCTATTTATCAGTGATATTCACATACTTACTAGTAGATTTAAGTGGATTAAATTTCTTTCCTCCACCTTCATAGAATTTATTAAAAAACTCTAAATATTGTAATCTACTTGTATGAACATATGCTCCTAAAGCATTTATACCCAAATTGAATAAATGTCCAAATAAGAATATTACTAATCCAAATACGTAACCCGCTGGTTTTGGAATAAGATTAGCCATTAAGTTAAATGCATTTGCTATGAATCCTGTTGCAAGCCCAAGGGCAAGTAATCTTGAGTATGAAACAACATCTCCTATATACGAAGTAATTCCGTATAATCCGTATATTCCACCGCCTATTTTACCACCTATGGATTTTGCATCTCTTCCTTGAGTTAAAAGCAATGATACAACACCTACTATTGTAAGTATTTTACCTGCACTTCCACCAATTCCACCAAGAAGTAACCCTAACCCTATTAAAGTAACATACCAAGTTAATACATCATAAATGGCATCCATCGGTTTACCATTTCTAATTAACACATATGCTTTGATAGCTAATCCAGTAAAGATATGAACAATCCCCATTGCTACAGCTATCCCAAGAATAAGCATAATTTGCTCTTGAGAATTAATAAATGCATGCGCTGGTTTATTAAATAAAGATTCTGGAGCATCACCAAAGTATCCACCGTAAATTACTCCCCATATAGTAGTTGAAATTCCAAGATATAAGAATAACTTCATAAAATTCTTAGTACCTTTTTCAAGCTTAAACAGTTTTAAAGAAAGAATTGTACCTATTACCATAATAACTCCATACCCTGCATCTGATAGCATCATCCCAAAAAATACAAAATAGAAAATTGATAATATTGGTGTAGGGTCAATCTCTTTATAATTTGGAAGTGAATACATTTCAGTAATACTTTCAAAAGGTTCTACTAAACCACTGTTTTGAAGTTTTATAGGAACAACATCGCTATCTTCAACTTCTTTGAATTCCAAATAATAATTAGATGAAAGTGTATTTTTAACAATTTCTTCTAATTCTTCGTTAGATTCAAGAGTGTTCCATCCTTCAATTGCAACAACCTTTTCACTCTTAACAAAATTTTCACACACTTTTTTAACTTCTAACTCATTACTATAATATTCAAAAGCAAGCTCCATTTCATCTAGTTCATTCTTCATTTCTTTCAAAGTTTCTATTGATGTTTCAACCTCTGTATCTATGCTACTAATTCTATCTTTATGATTTTTAATAACATTAAGAGGAGTATCACTATAATCAATTGTAGCTTTACTAAATCCAAGATTTTTTAGAATATCACTAGCTTTTTCTGCAAATTGTTTTTGAATAAGAACAAATATAAATACATCAGTCTTACTTTCATTAATCTTTTCATAATAAACATCAGGTATTTCTTTTTCTAATTCTGAAAAAACATTTTCTTCAAAATTCTTTTGTATTGAACCTATAAAGCCTTCAGTTAATTTTAATGCTTTCAAATCTTTTAAAGGGGCATCAAAACTTGACCATTCATATAAAAACTCTATCTCATTTAACAATTTTGTTTTTTCGTTATGTAGAGCTAGCATCTTTTCGTCTTTCTCTTTTAAATCCTTATATATAGATTCCCAAGACGACTTTTCTATGAATGAATTTAATTCATCAAAGGTCAGCGTTTTCTTACCTGCCTTAAGAGCTTTCAATCCACCTTCTTTTTCAATATATCTGTTCAAAAAATCAATAGAAAACTTAATTTTTGCAATTTCGCTTTCAATTTTGGAAACTTCCCCAATCTGAGAAGCACTTTTTAAAAACTCTAAATTTTCATCATTGATTTTTTCTTGAAGGTTTGTGAATTGAACGCCTTCAAATTTCTGCAAATTCTGAAGCAATTCTCTTCTCTGAGATTCAAAAGCATATAGTGTAAATTTATTCATTTTAACTATTGCCATTGATATTCACTATCCTCTCAATAACTAAATTTACTGCTCCATCAAATTTTTCCTTTGGAACATCCATAATAGCTTTTGTTGCCTCTTCTCCTGTTTGAAGAATAGGTTTTGCTTTTTCTTGTGCATCAGCAATTGCTTTTTCAATAATTTCATTTGCTTCTTTTTTCTTTTCATCTAAAATTCTTTTTTTCTCAGTAGATGCCTTTATTTCAGCCTCTTTAACTATTTGAATCTTTTCACTTTGTGCCTTTTTAATTTTTTCATTCACTTCTTCTTCAGCTTTTTTTATTTCATTCAAAGCTTCTAGCGCCAAATTATCACCACCTTTACATAATATTCTGAATCTTTAGTTTATAGCTTTAACTACCTCACTAAGCTATATATTCTAACTCAATAAGCTATAAAAGCTAACCTTATACATTTTAAATTCTAATGCTTTATATGGTAATTAAAACAACTTAACTATTTAGATTATACTACTATGTGGACATACTTTTCAAGGGAAAATTCAGTTAATTTAAAAAAATTTGATAATTAAAACAAACTAACATTCATTTTTCTATAAATTCAAATCACTAATTATTAAATAATTGTTAGTATTCTCATAATACATTATATATGTTTCTCTACGGATTACAGTATTACTTCTTTCATATTCAATTACATCAATTAAATATTTTTCGATATGAATCTTTTCTCTACTTGTAATTATATCATTTTGTACTAGAAAATGCTTAATTTTTTTATTTTGCTCCACTGACAAATTTCTATGCAAAAACTCCGGTAACCACCTTTTCTTATTATGCTTTAAATAGTCATATTTTATTATTTCAATTAACTCTTCATCCTTTTCATTAATATTAGTTTTGAAAAATTCTAAAACAGCTCTATAATATTCAGTATTTGAAAGATTTCTATCAAAATATTGCTTTTCATCAAAAAATAATCCCATTCTTTCATAGAGCAAAAATGGATTTTCGAAAAAAGTTACAAGATATCTCATTGTATTATTAAACTTATTTGAATTATAATACTTATCAACCATAGCTTCTACTTTTTTTAGAAAAATAAGTTCTTTATAAGAAATATCGTTAGTTTTCAACACTTCATAAGGTGGATATGGTGAATGTTTTATACCCCATTTTTCTTTTTCTTTTTCCATTGGTGTTCCATGTAAAATTTTCAAAAATCCTAATTGAATTTCTTCAGGTTCCATTGCATAAATGTCATTAAATGATCTTTTTAAAGAAGAAAGTTTCTCTCCAGGAAGTCCTGCAATCAAATCCAAATGTTGCATTATATTAGATAGAATTTTAACTTCTTTTACTTTATTATTGATATTATCTGTGTTTACAGATCTATTTATATTATTGAGTACATCAAAATTTGTAGTTTGTATTCCTACTTCAAATTGAAATCTACCTTTTGGGACTTTTTTTAATAATTCAATTTCTTCCTCTGTCATTAAATCTGCTGAAATTTCAAAATGAAATTTAGTGTTAGTTTCTAGTCCAATTAAAAACGACCAAATATCCATAGCAAATTTAATGTCACAATTAAAAGTTCTATCAACAAATTTAACTAATTTAACCTCTTTATCACACAAAAATTTTAATTCTTTTTTAACTTTTTCCATATCTCTAAATCTTACATTTCTATCTACTGATGAAAGACAATACTTACATCCAAAAGGACATCCTCTTGATGCTTCATAGTATATTATTTTGTTATTCAATTCTTCCATATCTTCATACGGAAAAACCACATCATTTATATCCATATTTCCCTTGTATCCTGTATATATAATTTTATTATCTTTATCTTTAAAATAAATACCTTTTATATCTCTAAGTCTTTCATATTGACTTTCTTTTTCACCATTTTTACACTGTAATTCTTCTATTTCAAAAGAAATTAATTTTCTAAAAGCTACTTCGCCTTCTCCTTCAATCAAATACTCACCAGGATTCTCTTCTAGAAAAGTTTTTCCTGAATAAGATACTTCTGGCCCTCCATATAAAATTTTTATTTTTTTATCAATAATTTTTATCAAAGTAGCTAGACTTTTAACTAGTTCAATATTCCATATATAACAAGAAAAGCCAATTATGTCCGGCTCTTCTCTTATTATTTCTTCTAATATTTTTTCTGTCCTATCATTTATAGAAAACTCTCTCAAATTACATTCATAGTCTAAATCTCTTGTATTGGCCTCTAAATATCTTATAGCCAAGTTACTGTGAATAAACTTAGAGTTTATTCCCACTAGTGTTACTTTCTTTTTCTTCATTTAACTTTCTCCTTTTCTTTTGAGCTTCAATGTAAAATAATCCGTTAATATCTCTTGAGACAATAATTTCAAATTTTTTTTCTAATAACACTTCTAAAGAATTTCTACCCTGTTTTGTAATAATATTATAATCCCTATAATTAATGGTTTTTATTTTCCTATATGGTAACACAACTTTTATATCAACATCAATTATTTCGCCTCTTTTTTTTTGAATATCCCAAATAAACAACTTACCATTTTCATCTAAATGTCTTGATATCATTTCAAAGATTTTGACTTTATTTTTTTCAAATAATAGGCTGCTCATACCCAAAAACATAACACAGCTATTATATTGCCTTCCTTTAACTTTATCCTTCCCATTTTGCAGATAATCTACCTCTAAATTACTTTTTGATTCATTACAAATATTATATACTATACCATAATTATTAACGCCAATATCTAAAACATTTCCTTTAAATCTTTGGTTTTCTAAATTTAAAACAATTTCACCTCTAATATCAATCACCCACTTTTCAGTTCACAGTTCACAGTGCACGGTTCATAGTTCACGGTTCAGCGTTTCCCGTTTACAGTGAATAGTTTTTATTTATAGTGCACAGCACAAAGATTCAATCTGCCTTTTTAACTTTTAAAATATAAAACTATCTTTATAAAAAATTCTACATAAAAATAATAATTCCTCCATTTAATGGAAGAATTATTATTAAATTAGTGTTTTTTCTTTTCTATTTCATTTTCATAAAAATATAATAGAAACCCCGCAGTTGTTTCCTGCGCTTCTGCAAGTATCTCTTTTGCTATACCCAAATTTCTTTTTTCGCTATCCGTAATAATAGCGTATTTTAAATTAGTCTTATTTGCAAATTGCGCATTTTTTCTAATAAACTCTCTTATTGTTCCATATTTCTTAATACCTTTTAATATATAGAATGGGTAATTACTTATTATTTTGCTAATTATCCATAGTTCAAACCCTCTATGTTTATTCAATAATCTATTGTTTACATGTTGTGGAACAGTAGCATCTTGAACTAAATGACAAGCTGCACCTAGATAAAACATGCTCCTACCTACATCACCTACATCATAATACGCTGCTGCCTTATTATAATATTTTCTGCACTCTTCGTATGCATTAGAAAATCCATAAAGTCCAGCTTCCCTCTCATAGTGGAAAAAGTGATTTGTACTTTTAAAATCTTGATCCGCCCATGTTACCCCTTCATTAATATTTGCTAAATATTTTCTGAATAATTCATATTCTTTCTCGTACTTTTCATTTTTCAAAATATCTATCGATCTAGTATTTATATACTTATGAGTAATACAATGGGTTTTAAGAATAGCTTTTTTTATAGGGTTTACTGCAAACATTATTCCCCTTAAAGTTTTACCATAAGTTGCTTCAATTCGTCTTTTCAAATAATCACTCTCTTTTTTTGTTTTTTATGTTTGTTCTAATTGTACATGCTAAATAACCAGAAACACAAATAATTAAGAAAATAAAAAACCAATATGCTACCATTATTTTAGTCTTTTCTGTACTATCATTGTCTTTTTTTTCTAAATTATACATAATACCACTCTTAGAATCTAATATTAACATTTCATTATTTATATACTTAATACTAGAAATCAAGCTTTCATCTTGAAAAACTAGTATTTCATCTAATATCCCTTCCGTATCTAAAGAATATAAAGTTTTACTAAAATCGTCTAAAAAATATATTGTATCTACCCTTTGTATTGTTCCTATATTATCTATGGCTAGACAAGTTAGTGAATTAACTTTATCATGTTGATAGATAGGAGCCGGTGGATTAGTAGTAGGATGCTTATCTAAAATAAATAGGATTTCTTTATTATCTTCGCCTTTAAACCTCGGAGAACTTACAGGATCTCCTCCACTATAATCTGGCCATCCATACCATGTTTTAGCTTGTATTTCAAATATATAGTCTACATCTCCTATCACTGGTCTTAAGCCTCTATTTTCCATTCCTCCAACGGATGCAAACAACTTTGATCTACTGTCAAAATCCATAGAAGTTACATTTCTAATACCCCAAGCAAAAGTAGCCATATCTCCAGTCTCCATATTATAAACTATTATAGATGCATTCCCTGGGAAATGTCCTGTAACAATTTGTCCTTCTATACTTTTTGATCCACTACTCAAATAGGCTCCTGTTTTTTTATCTCCAAAATTCAAACCTCTAAGTGTAATCATATAAGGTGTAATATCATGGATATATGGATATTCTTCAAGCCATATATTATCGTCGCCAACAACTCCAGAATTCGTAGCCGCTCCGATAGAAATATACAAAAAGTTTTCACACACAGTCAATCTACTTTCATCGTAGTCACCAAAATTAGATAAATCATTCATAATTTCTTTTAACTCTTTTGTCTTTATATTAATACAATATAGCGAATTTTGTGATACAAAATAAAGATCCCCTTCGAAATATTCAATGGCTGTTATACAAAATTTCGGATTGTTAATTACATTATAACTCTGTCCATTGTTTCCCACAAATTGAATTTTATTTTTATACGCTATATAAAAATTATTTTTATTGTCTCCTACAAAATCTATGGCACCCTTTAGACCTTTAAATTTAGTAGAACAATCAAGATATTCTTTCTCTATTTTAACACTGTAATCCTTTATGTAATAATTTCTTAGTGCTAAAAAAATAATTGATACAATAAAAATAGATAATATCACCTTAAATATTTTCTTCATATTTCCTCCAATAATATATTACTCTGTATTAAAGCTATCTTTTAGCTAAAATCACTATAAATCACTAAAATAAGCCTATATAAAAAAATATATTATTTTTTGAGATATTTATGAAGAAATAATACTATTAATTTTATCTATTCTGTAAGAAAAATATGTTGCTTCTCAACTGAAACTAATGCTTCCAATATAATTTTAATATCCTCATATTGTATTTCTTTAATATACTTATTATAAAATTCAACAGCATGGATTTCTCTTATATTAGCTTGTTCAATTAATGCTGAATCTACTTTGAATTTTGTGTAATCTAATTTACTTAAATTAGGCAGCGAATTAAATCCCCCTATTTTTTTATGAATCTTAGCATGCATTATTTCTACTCTACTTAAATCTGTAAACATTTGTTTTGTTTTTTTACTACAAGCAATTTTTGATGCTTCTTCATAAAATTCTCCATTAAAAACCTCAAGTTTCATAGCTTTATCTAGAATCTTTTTTGTTTTCTCATCCACTAGTCCTTTATCTATTACTATAATATCCTCTTTACTGGAAAAATACTCTTTGTCCACACCACAAAATGGACAATACTTAATATCATCAATTTCATTTTTAATCAAAAAACTATTTTCATTAAATTGATAATTCTTTTCATTAATTTTCATTCCACAAATTTTACAATACAATTCCACTAATATACCCCCATTTTTAGGGCAATGCACAATTCACAATGCACAATGCACAATTATTGACTAATTCTATATAATCAAATATAAGTCCTATAAATGGAAAAAACAACCCTTTTTTTAAAACAAGAGTGCAGTTCGCAGAGTGAAATGTTCACTCTGTACATTTCACTCTATGTTTTATAAACCGTCAGTCTTCCTTCTTATAATTATAGTTAGTAACAATCCGTGTAGAAGTGTTCTCTTCATCATCCGGAAGTCTATCATAATAGGGCATTAACAAATCTAAAAATCTATCCCAGAAAGATTTCTTTTTCATAATCATCACTCCTCCTTATATTTAATTTCTCTTAAAAAAATATAAATATACCCATTAATATTTATTCAATAAATAACTTTTTTCTTTTTTTAATTCCTTTACTATTTATCATAAAATTTAGCACTGTAAATATAAATACGTTAATAAAACTATCCATTCATTGCATTTTTTTAATTCTTATTTGATTTTTATAAAAAATCTATTATAATAATATTGGCATTAAATCAACATATATTAAAAAACAGGGGGCGATACAAGTGTCAAAATCTTCAAAAGCGTTTGCTAAAAATCTAGGTTTATGGATTATTATTTCAATGTTCGTTGGTATTATTGTAGGACTTATTATGGGACCTAATGCAACTATGTTCAAGCCATTAGGTGAAATATTTATGCAACTAATTAAAATGGTTGTTATTCCACTAGTTGCTTCATCAATCATTATGGGAGCTGCTTCAATTGGTAATTCAAAATCAGCAGGCAAAATAGGTGCTGCAACTTTTGGTTATTATCTAACTACAACAGCATTTGCAGTTGTATTAGGATTAATCTTTGGACAACTCTTCAAACCCGGTATAGGTGTTCCTATAGAAGAAGTAACAGCATTATTCTCAACAGAATATGCCGATAAAGGTTCTATACCTGGATTTTTTGAAACAATTAAGGGAATAATCCCAACTAACCCTATCGAATCTTTAGTTAGTGGAAATATGCTTCAAATATTATTTTTCTGCTTATTTTTAGGATTTGGTATCTCAACTTTAGAAGGAGATAAAAAAACCGCTGTTACAAATTTTTTTGGTGGATTAACAGATGCATTAATTTTTGTAATTATGAAAGTCATGTATATTGCACCAATTGGTGTATTCGCTCTAATGGCTGATTCTGTTGGTACATTAGGTACTAAACTTTTAGTTTTAGTATTAAAATTATTTGGCGTTTACGTAATTGCTTTACTAATTCAAACATTTGGAGTATACGGTGCAGCTATTAAATTTTTATCAAAAGTAAAACCATTAGATTTCTTCAAAAAATTGTATCCTGTCCAACTTGTAGCTTTATCAACATCCTCTTCAATGGCTACTCTACCATTCAACATGGAAACATGTGAAAATGAACTTGATGTTTCAAAAGAAACTACTTCATTTGTACTTCCACTAGGTGCTACAATAAACATGGATGGAAATGCAGTGTATTATGCTCTTGCTGCTTGTTTTTTCGCACAATTCTTTAACATACCTTTAGGCCCTACAGAGTACATTGCAATAATATTTACTGCAACAGTTGGTTCTATTGGTCAAGCAGGGGTTCCAGGTCCATCATTACTAGTTGTAGCTGTATTAATAGCTGCTAATATTCCTATAGTTGCTTTACCGTTACTATTTGGAGTAGATAGGATATTTGATATGCTCAGAACTGCTGTCAATGTAACAGGGGACGCATCATGTGCTGTAATTGTTGATAGATTTAAAGAGTAATTCTTTAAAAAGCTAGAAGTTTTCGCTTCTAGCTTTTTTTATTACACCTATAAAATTATACAGTAATTCATTTTATGGTTAAAACACAAAAGTAAGTTAAAATAAATTACTTTTGTGGCATGCTTATTTTATGGTTTCAAGTAAATAAATAACAATATTTCCTTTAACCTACTATTCACACAAAAGATTTTTTTTGAGATAATAAATGAGCAGGAAGAAATTATAATTTAATAAAAAGTTTAATCTAATTAATAAAAATTATCAACTACAGAGGAGTGTTGTTATGAACAAGTGGAAAATAACAGCTTTATTAGCTACAGTATTATTTTTAGGAGTTCCTACAAAAGCTTTTGCATCTGTCGTGAATCATGAAGTAAAAAGCGGTGATTCCCTTTGGAAAATAGCTCAAACTTATAATACTACAGTTTCAGATATAACTACTTTGAATAATATGGATTCAAATGATTATATTCAAATTGGACAAGTTATAAAGGTTGATGACCCCACACTATCGACATATACTGTACTTTCAGGAGATTCATTATGGAAAATCTCTGTACAATATAATACAACTACAAATGAATTGATGAAATTAAATAATTTATATAATTCTAATCTTCAAATAGGTCAAATTATATATGTACCTGCAAGTTCAAATGTAGTTCCTGATAATTTATCAAATATAACAGATACACAAAATACAACTGTTTCTCTGACCTACACTGTTAAATCTGGAGATTCCTTATGGAAAATAGCTTGTAACAACAATACTACTGTAGATACTTTATGCACTATAAATAATTTAGAAATAAATACTATCTATATAGGACAAGTTCTAAAATTGCCAACTGAAGATAATTCTAATACAAATAGCACATACATCGAACAGGAAATCTCAACAGTAAATTACATAGTTAAATCAGGAGATAATTTATGGACAATTGCCAAAAACTATAACACATCTATGGAAGCTATTATTAATTCAAATAAACTTGCTACAGAAATACTGATGCCTGGCCAAATCATAACTATACCTGTAGATTCCACTGAAACAGTATCACCTATAGGAATTACTATGATGGAAAAAAGATCTAATGATAATTATGGTGATTTATATGATTGGACTAACGCAAGAAGGATTTTCACCGTTGGACAAGTTGCTACTTTAAAAGATATCCAAACTGGTATAGCATTTAACATAAAATACTATGGTGGCTCTAATCATGCTGACGTAGTTACTTTAACAAAAGCTGATACAGATAAAGTAGAAGAAATATATCCTACATGGTCTTGGTCTGCTATGCGACCAATGGTTTTATACTTCAATCAAGGTGGTACAGACTATCAATTAGCCGTTAGTGTTACAGGTATGCCTCATTCTTCTACTGATATCTACACTAATGGACTCGCCGGACATATTGATATGTATTTTTATAATTCAACAAGTCACGTTAGTAATTCATTAAGCAGTACTCATCAGAATAACGTTTTAAAAGCAAATGGACAGTAAAACCCAGTGCACAATGCACAATGCACAATGTACAATTTAGGATGATTTTCTTCCCTTCGGTCAGAAAATCTTTAATTAAATTTAAAGCTTCTCGACTCACGTCGAGAAGCTTCTTTAAATTAGAAACTCCCAATAATATTTTAACCATATTCTAGAAATATAACACACACTAAAATCCTAAACTTTTACAATTTTATCTTTTAATCTCTTAAATCTCATAACTCTTAAATCTCTTAAATCTTTTAATCTTTTAATCCTTTAATCCTTTAACTGCACTCTGCAAACTGCACTCTATGTTTTAAATAAGCACTCTGCAAACTGCACTCTATGTTTTAAAAAGCTCTGCAAATTGCACTCTATATTTTAAAAAAACTGTGCATTAAACATAAAATTTATTATTTAAAAACAAGCTTAGTATAAAACAAAAGCCCCTAACATAAGTATTAATATTAATTGATTATGTGAGGGGATTTTTATGTTTAAAGATAAATTTTTTAGAAACTCCATAGTACTAACGTTAACAAATTCCACAACAGGGATTTTGAAATTTATTTTTTCAATAATTTTATCCCGTAAACTAGGAGCAGAAGGTATGGGACTCTATGCTCTTATAATGCCTATTTATGATGTGTTTGCTTGTTTAGTTTGTGGTGGTATGGTAACTGCAATATCAAAGCAATCTTCTGCTTTTTTAAGTAAAAATGATAATAGAAATTTACATAAAACAATTAAAATAACATTAATATTCGATTTTTTATGGTCTCTAATAATAGTAATTTTATTATTTTTAAATACTAAATACATATCAAGTAACATTATCAAAGATTCCCGAAGTTTGTACAGCTTATGGTTTATTTCTTTAGCTTTAATTTTTGTTGCCCTATCTTCAATAATAAAGGGATATTTCTATGGTACATATAACGTAAAAACGCCTGCAATAATCGATATATTTGAAAAAACCACTCGAATAATATCAGTAGTAATAATCATAAATTACTTTTCTTTAAGTGGTATAGAAAATACCGTATCAGCTGTTTACGGTGCACTAGCTTGTGGAGAATTACTAAGTTTTTTGTTACTGTATATTTTTTATAAAATAGACAGGAATAAAAAAAATAAACCAACTCAAATTTCTACTGAAAAAGAAGGAAATGCACAGCTCTTATTTGATGTATTGATTATGTCAGTACCTTTATGTATTAACGGCTTCCTATCAACTGCAATATCGACTGTATCTACGCTTATTATTCCTATTAGACTTACAAAAGCTGGTTTTGATCACGGGGTAGCTTTAGGTATGATAGGTAAATTTTCAGGAATGGCTCTAACAATTATCTATTTTCCTATAATTGTAATTATGTCGATGGCAATGGTCTTAATTCCTGATATTTCAGAAAGTTTAACTAAAAGAGATTACTATACTCTTGAAAAAAGAATTAAGCAAGTAATTAGTATCTCTTTTCTACTTGGTCTTGCCACAATGGTAATATGTTTAAGTATTCCAAATGAACTAGGGTATCTTTTTTACAATAGATTAGACCTTGGCTACTATATAAAATTTGCTTCCATTTCAGCCCCATTCACTTTCGTTGCTGCAACTACTTATAGCATCCTTAATGGACTTGGGAAACAAAGTGTTTTACTTAAAAACTCTCTTATAACTTCTGTCGAAGAATTAATACTTTTATTCCTATTAACTTCAATACCACAAATAAATATTATGGGATATGGAATCAGTTTACTTATAACAAGTTTAACATCTTTAGTTTTAAATCTTTACGAAATCAAGAAAAAAATATATATAGATTTTAAACCTACAAGAATATTTACCAGTTTCTTAATAAGTATTTTAATTTATTTACTAATAAATATTACAAATGTGTTATTTTCAACAAATTTTTTCAAATTTAAAGTTATTTTTATGATTTTTGCAGGCTTTATATTGTTCTTCTACTTAAACTCTTTATTTTATTCAAAAGAAGAATGATACTTGTTAAATTCAATGCACAATGCACAATTTACAATGCACAATTATGGATGATTTTCTTCCCTTTGGTCAGAAAATCTTTAATTAATAGTAGTTTAACTATCAACAATATTTTAAAACAGAGCCAATTAAAAAACCCTATATAATAGACTTTCTATTGTCTACTAAACAGGGCTGTTTTTATTCATATAACTTTCTGAAAATCCTTCTTTCAGTTAAACTATTTTGTCGATAATAAATTTAGGCATATTTTTTTTAAATTTAACTGGTAATACATTTAAATCTTCTTTTGTAATACCACCAAATAAAGCAAGCCCATACACATATGTAATAACGCCTGTACCAATTGCAATTAAAGTTGAAATAGCATTATTTAAATATCCAGTATTAAAATTAGCTATAAGAACTGAAAATACCAGTTGTATACCATATACAACTGCCCCCATTAGAATTGATGCTAATAGAGGTTTAATCATATGTTTCAACAAATTAACTTTAACCTTTAATTCTTTATTTACTTTTCTATAATTCAATATTAAAGGCACAATAAACATAAAAAAATTACCAAACAAAGCACCTAATACATTTATCGTTGGTATTCCCACAAAAATGTAATCAGCAATAATCTTACAAGTTACTCCAATTAACATATAAATTGTGGATGTATACAATTTCCCTATACTTTGAAGTATAGTAATCTGTATTTGAACAGTCGATTGTAGAATTAAAATCACACCACCAAAAAACAACATATATCCAGCTAACTCAAGGTTATATCCAAAAACTCTTGGAAATACAAGTTTTATTATTGACTTGTTAAGTACTGTCAATCCTATAGCTGAAGGAATAGCTACTAGATAGCAAAACCTAAAAGCAAAATTTACTTTTTCATTTACTAGTCCATTATTCTTCAAAGAATGTGCCCCTGATAAAGAAGGTAACACTGATACCGCCAAAGCAGAAATCAAAGCAATAGGGACTCCTATAAGTGTTCTATAGTATCTTAAAACAGCATATCTTTCATTAACTATTTTCTCCGTCAATCCAATATCTCTAAGTCTATTTATAACTATACCCATATCAACAATATCACCAGAATATTGCATTCCAACACATATCACTATTGGAAGACTATAACCTATTATTCTTTTAAATATTTCCTTATTGGTAGCTCTACTATTATCTACAAAACCAATAGGCACACGGATAATTTTATTCTTTTCATATACAATAATCAAATATATAGCTGCAAACAAAGCACCTACTGTTGTTCCGATAGTTCCACCAGCACTACCTGCTTCAATACCATATTTCATAAGCATAGCTGCAAAAACTAAAGTAAAAATAACATTCGCAACTTGTTCTAAAATTTGTGATATTGCTGTAGGTTCCATATTACCTCTTCCTTGAAAATATCCTCTATAGGATGAAACAATTGAAGTAAATAGAATAGTTGGGGCTAATGCCATAATAGACAATTTAGCTTTTGGTACTCCCTGTACATTAGCTATTGGACCCGCAAATATAAATAAGAACAAGCTAAAAAACACCCCTGAACAAAGCATTAATAATCTCGATATCTTAAAACTTTTCACAGCATCTCTGTAATTCCCTAGTGCCATTTGCTCAGACACGAGTTTTGAAATAGCTACCGGTATTCCCGAATTCGCCAAGACGTATATCCATACAAAAATTTGATAGGCAGATAAATATACTCCTTGTCCTTCTAAGGTTATTATATTTTGCAAAAACGGAAGATATAATAACGATAATACCTTCACTATCATAGATGCCATAGATAAAATGGCAAATCCTTTAGTAGTAGACTGTTTTTTCATATCTCATACCCCTAAAATTTTAGTACGTCCTTTTTAACTCTTTTTAAAATAGGTGGCAAAGCTTGTGTTATCACCTTGTTTTCTAAATAACTAAATTCTTCAGGACAATCTTTAAAAATTAATTTATACGCATATAAATATTGGAAGCATAATGTATATTTATTATTAAAATAATTATTAATCTTTTTATCTCCATATTTTTTATCACCAATGATAAAGTTTCCTAAAGAAGCAAGATGTGCTCTCAATTGATGACTTCTACCAGTAATTAATTCAATTTCAATATATGAATAACTACCAACTGAATCAATAACCTCTACGTCCATTGCTATCTTCTTAGAACCTTCAACCTCTTTTTTAAATACTTTAGATGTATTAGTAGGAATATCTTTTACAATATATCCTTCATACAGCCCACCATCTATTCTGCCTTTAACTAAAGCACTATAATATTTTTTAATGCTTCTATTTCTTATCATTTCATTTATTATTTGAAGCGCTTTCATGTTTTTACCATAAACAACCAAACCTGAAGTATTCCTATCTAACCTATTACATGGTGCTGGACTAAAAGTTAGTTCATCTTTAGGATCATAATCTCCCTTATTAAACAAATAAGAAAGAACATAATCTGTCAAACTTGCCTCTCCATCTTTTTCATCGGCATGAACAAGAACCCCAGGCCATTTTTCAACAACTAAAATGTTTTCATCTTCATATGCTATTTGCATAGCTGAAAAATCAACCCTATTAAACTTCTTAACATTATTCTCATTATCAAATTGAACATATTTTATAGTAAGTATATCTCCTAATTCTAATCTATAATTTTGCTTTGATTTTTTGCCATTAACCTTTACATTACCGTTTCTAATTGATTTAAAAATCATGCCTAATGGTACATCTTTCATAAGCTTTCTCAAAAATTTATCCAACCTTTGATCCGCTTCGTTTTGTCCTATCTCAATCTTCATCTTTTATTAAACTCCTTTTATTAGTTCCTAAATTACTCTTCTACTTAACCCCAGAAATCTTTATTTAATTAAAGAATTTCTGAAAATATTTTATATTCAACTACTTTTGTTTATTATTCAAAAAATCCATTACCGTTTGACATTGAATTGCAACTCCAATAGGAATTGCATCTTCATCTACATCAAATTTACTATTATGTAGTGGATATATTATTCCCTTTTCTTCATTTCTTGTTCCTAGGAAATAGAATCCTGAAGGTCTTTCAAGTGAAAAATAGGCAAAACTTTCTACTCCCATTGCAGGTTTTCTAAGTTCTACTATATTCTCTTTTCCTATTATTGTACTTGCACTATTTTCTAATATCCCCGTCATATCATCATCATTATATAAACAAGGATAACTTTCTTCTATATCAATTTCATACTCTGTTCTAGATGCAATGCAAATTCCACTAACTACCTCTTCTAATCTTTTTTTTGCATATTCTCTATTTTCCGTAGTCATAGTTCTAATTATTCCTGAAATTGTAACAGAGTCTGGTATTATATTTTGTGCAGTACCTCCATTTATAGTTCCAATTGAAATAACAGAGGGTGATGTAGCGTCAATTTCTCTACTTACTATATTTTGTATAGCTACAATTATATTTGAAGAAGCAACGATTGGATCAACGGCGCCATGTGGATAAGCTCCATGTCCTCCTCTTCCCTTAATTGTAATTGTAAATGGATTTGAGGCCGCATTAACGACATCCTTTTTGATCCCTATTTTACCAACTTCAATATTAGGCTCAACGTGAAGACCAAAAACAGCATCAACATGTACTTTATCAAGAACCCCTTCCCTTATCATAAGTTTAGCGCCACCAGTTGTTTCTTCTGCTGGTTCAAATAAAAGTACAACATTGCCCTTTAGCTCTTCCTTAATATTATTTAATAATTTTGCTGCTCCAATTAAAATTGTAGTATGAACATCATGTCCACAAGCATGCATTTTATTTGCTACCTTAGATGAGTATACCACATCATTTTTTTCTTGCATAGGTAGAGCATCCATATCTGCTCTTAGCGCAATAGTTTTATTTCCATTGCCTCTTATGATAGCACATATACCTGTTTTTGCTGTATCAAAATATTCAATTCCTTCTCTATCTAATATCTCTTTTACTTTGTCAGAAGTCTTATATAAATCAAAATCCAATTCAGGACACATATGAATATTTCTTCTAATCTGAATTAATTCTTTTTCTATTTTCTTTGCTTCTACTAAAAAATCCACTCCATAAACCCCTTTCTTTTATTATTAATAACTTACCAATATTAAAGGCTCATATTCTGAGAATATGAGCCTAATAAAATTATATAATATGTGGGTATCTTATTCAAATAAATCTGTTCTTAGATTTATTTTTAAATTTGTTTTATCAAAAGCGAATTTTCTTCTTCCTTTATATATGGTAATTTTTTTATAACTTGATAAACATACTCATGTTTTTCATTTCCTGATGTTTGTTCTCTATCCACTTGGTTAAAAAATAGCATCCTTGCCCATATGTCAACAAAATCATCTTTACTTATAAACTCTTGTTTATCATCATTTATATTAACAATAAAACCACTACTAAATTCTTTAACAACACCTAACTCTTTCATATCTTCCCTTAAAATCATTTCCCATACATCATCCCACATTTTTTTAAAAGAAACCACTTGAAATACCCCCTATTGTTTTTGTTTTAACAAAATTTAGTTTCACCCTATTGATTCTAACAATTCTTTTATAAAAGTATAGCACACTAAAGTATACTCAGTCAATAATGTATAGTAATGCTTTTATTAGTACACATTATTGTATTATATATATTTTTTAAGTCATTTATCACTCACAATTATGCCTAATCTAATTTCTTTTTCATAACTCCATTATTAATTATAATATCTTTCTTAAAAGATTTTATTTTATCATCTAGAAACTTAATTTTTATTGTACCGTCAACAATTTTATAAATTTTCCCTTCACCAAAATACTTATGATTAATTTCATCTCCTTCTTTGAATTCATTTAAGTTTTTAACTTCTACTAAATTACACTCATTTATAAATCTTGAAACCTTTTTACTAACCCCTCTAATCTCGTTTGTATAGCCTAAATATAACTTTTCTTTTGCTCTAGTAATAGCAACATAAAAAAGTCTTCTCTCTTCTTCTATGTTGTTTTCTTCTAAAGCATTACCATGAGGAATATTTTCTTCATTACAATTAATTACAAATACATTTTTAAATTCCATTCCCTTTACACCATGTATAGTACTTAATGTAACCTCATTCTCATCTTGTAATGAATTCTTATTTTTTTTATCGTTTTTCTTTAGCTCTTCTCCAATCTCATTAACATATGTTAAAAAGCTAACAATATTAGTGTGCTTAGATGCCGCTAATTTAAACTCTTCTAGAACTGATTCTAATTCTTCCATTGGAATCTTCATCTTTTCAGAATATTCTATGAGATAATCATAATAGTGCAAATCATTGACAATAGTATTGATAGCATATTGTAATGATGTCTTATTAAAATATTTAATATCTTTTTTTAATTCTTTTATTTTTTTTATTTGAAAATTTGGCATTTCAAATTCATCTACTAAATAATCAAATAAATCTTCATCAATGTATGCCCCTTTAATTTTGGTTAAAATTCTACCACTTATATATCTGAAGGGTCTATTTATAATTCTCAAAAAATCTTCCTTTGAGTATGGATTAATTGAAAGTCTCAAATATGCCAATAAATCTCTACAAATAAATTGATCATAAAAATTATAACTTTTATCTATTAATGTAAAAGGTACTTTTTTACTATACAAAACATCTATCAAACTTCTACTTTCAATATTGGTCCTCAGCTTTAACGAGTAAAAATATTTCGAGATAAATTAATCCAAAAATGTAATAAAATATTATATAATTATTAGTAAAG
>NZ_JBTVVN010000099.1:0-995 GCF_054819755.1 Clostridium sp. DL1XJH146 | reverse complement strand
CATACTCACGTCCTCATGAATATGTCCTAAGAACAAATATAAATATCTTCAGTTTTCTCTAGTTCTCATTTTGAACTATAAAGGATTTCTTGACGGTTGAATCTCAAACATATTCTATTTTAGCAATGATTTTTCGCTTTCCAATAAATTTCTTTCACGCTTTAATTCCTTTTTCAATTCTTCCTCTGTAGGCAAATAAGGAAGATATTTAGCTGAAAAAAGTTGCTTGCTTTCTTCTAAAACTGAATATTTCACAACAGTTTCATTTCTCTCCGACGATAGAATAATACCTATTGTAGGATTGTCTGAATCTGTTTTTATTTCTTTCTCAAAATACCTAACATAAAAATCCATTTGTCCAATATCTTGATGACTAAGCTTACCAACTTTTAAATCAATAAGGATAAAGCATTTTAAGATGTAATTATAAAAAACCAAATCTACATAAAAATGATCTCCATCAGCAGTTATTCTTTTCTGCCTTGCTACAAAAGAAAAACCCTTGCCAAGTTCTAAAAGAAATTTCTGTAGATTGTCCATCAGAGCTTTTTCTACTTCAATTTCTGTAAAATCTCTATAATCATTTAATCCCATAAATTCAAGTACAAATGGATCTTTAATGATATCTTCTGCTTGGATACCCTTTTCTAACTGATTAATTTCATTTCGTACAATCTGTTTGTTCTGACTTGCGAGAATCCTCTGGTAATAAAAAGTATTAATTTGTCTCTCCAATTGACGAGTGCTCCAATTACCTTCAATGCATTCTTCTATATTAAAATTTCTAACTTCTTCATTTTCTATCTTCAATAACAATCGATAATGCGTCCAGCTCAATTGGTCACGCAGTGCGTGACTATTTGGAAATGCAAGGTAAAACTGACGCATATACTTTAAGTTTGTCACTGTAAATCCTTTTCCAAACTCAGCTTTCAGCTGACTTGAAAGACTTTTTATTAAATAATCGCCATATTCAGCACGTTCATTGCCGTCTT
>NZ_JBTVVN010000098.1:0-1023 GCF_054819755.1 Clostridium sp. DL1XJH146 | reverse complement strand
TATGGAAATAATAGTAATTAATGAATTAACCGGTTTATTCAAAATAAGTATAGAAAGAGATGATTAAAATAGATTATAATAAGATAGAAGACTCTATATTTAAAAGTGCTATGGAGACTTTTAAGCAAAGTGCAGTAGATTTTTTTAATATTGGAACGAAAATTATTGCTCCAGCCAATACAGAAATAAAGAATATAGAAATAAAAACAAATTTCACAGACTATTTATTTTATACAGAAGATGATAATTATCTACACTTCGAGTTTCAGACAACAGACAAGAAGGACGATATTAAGAGATTTTTATACTATGATGCTTCATTGTATTATAGGGATAAAAGAAAAGTAAAAACAATAGTAATATATTCTGCGGATATTAATAAAGTTGATGATTTTATTGATGCAGGCACAATAAAATACAGTATTGAACCATTTTATATGAACAAAATTGATGGAGATGAAAAATACTATTATTTAAGAGATAAAATACAAAAAGGATTAAAACTCACAAATGAAGAATTATTATCTTTGAGTTTTTTACCACTTATGAATGGAACTGTAAGTAAGAATGAAAGAACCATAGAAAGTATAGAATTAGCTCAAAATATAAAAGATAGTGATAACAGATTACAATGCATAACATTACTATATGCATTACTAGAAAAATTTGGGGATAAATATAGCCAAAATAAGTTCAAGGAGGTGTTTAAATTGACAGAGATAGGCAGAATGATAAGAGAAGAAGGAATTAAAGAAGGAATTAAAGAAGGAATTAAAGAAGGAATTAAAGAAGGAAAATCAGAAATACTAATAAAATTGCTTACAAAGAAATTTGGTAATATTCCTGAGGAAGATGAGAAAAAAATCAAGAATTTATCAGATAGAGTTATTGATATAATACTGGTAGATATTTTTGAACTAGAGAGTTTAGATGAGTTGCAAAAATATTTTTAAAATTAAAATACCAGTTATAAACTAGTAGATTAATTTCTACTAGTTTTATTTTTTACTAAAAATTATTAAT
>NZ_JBTVVN010000097.1:0-1087 GCF_054819755.1 Clostridium sp. DL1XJH146 | reverse complement strand
TTAATCGTCAAAAATATTATGCAAAAGTTACTAAAAATGAGAAACATAATGCCTATGCTGCCGCATATAAAAATATGCCTAAAACATCAGAAGCTAACTCAAATATTAAATTAGATTTTGTAAATGGCCATTTTGGATATTTTTATAAGTTTGGCTTAATAACTAATGGATGGGGAATACCCTTAAACATAAAATTTTTTGATCAAGATTTTTATGATTCTGTTGATAATAATTTCAAAACTCCTGAAGATCAAAAATTTTGTTATGATAATGCTTCCTTGAAGCCAGTAGTTGTGCCATTTCTAAATAACTTGCAATATAACTCTACATTCAAATTTAATTACTTTCTAGGTGATGCTGAATTTGATAGTTATGATAACTTTGGATTACTTAAACAATGTGGATTTGAAAAAGTATTTATACCTCTTAATTCTAGAAATCAAGGAAACAGTAAAATAAAAGATTTAGAATATAATGTAGAAGGTATCCCGTTGTGTCCCCTAACTAAAGAGCCCTTCAAATCCGAAGGTATTTGTAGAGGAAAAAACAGAAGTCCTCGTCTTAAATTTACATGCCCAAAATCTTATAGAGATAAATCTGGTAAATGCTATCATACTTGTGAAAATCCTTGTACTGATAAACAAAGTGGTCGTATGACTTATGTTTATCCTGATAAAGATTTTAGATTATATCCTGGAGTTCAAAGAAATTCACAAGAATGGTGTGATACCTATACCATTCGTACATGTATAGAAAGAGAAATATCTATTTTGAAAAGTAACCCTTGCATTACTTCTCCTAGAACAATTAACACCTCATCAATGCGTGCTGATTTATATCTTACGGCTATCGCCAGAAATATCAATGTCATATTGGCTTATTCAATTAATCAGCCAAAATACATGAGAAGTATAAATAAACTTCTTAAAATCGCGGCGTAATTAACATATCCACAGTTAAAATAAAATACACATGCTACGCATACCTTTTTAAAAAAGGCTTTTTGGTGTGCTCTTTTTTTTCACAATTTCTTTGAAAATTCAAAAGTTATCCACAGTTTTTATATTTGTAATTTTACAATCACCTA
>NZ_JBTVVN010000096.1:0-1185 GCF_054819755.1 Clostridium sp. DL1XJH146 | reverse complement strand
CAGCTCTAACGAGCAAATTTATTTTATAGCTGTAGTAAGCTTAAATTTATCGTTTTAAATTTCAGAAAATTCTAACAATATTTATATTAACTTTTTTTGAAAAAACACCCCTTTAGTTGCAAAGCAACTAAAATTTAAAATTTTCCTTCATAGCTCTTTAAAATTATCACCACCCATGATAAACTTATTAAGTCAGCTTAAACGTATCTTTATACGTTTAGTGATTTGAATAATATCTTCAAGGGTTATATTATCTCGGCGAAAAGATTCTAGTAGCCTTGAAGATATTTCTTTTATACCTGATTTTAGACTTTTTATTATAGCAGAACCTTTCTCAAGAAGCTGTCTTAAAATATCTGCAATTTGAACTAAAAGATAATGATTTTTCATAGCATTATAATTTAGTGAGCAAGCATGTTCTATGTCGTATCTTATATTTTTTTGATTATTAAACCCTTGGTTTTCTATTTTCCATCTGCTCCTGCCTGCGGCAACTATTCTTTCTACTCTTTTATTTGTGATTTTAAAATCTGTAATAAAAGAAAAATGGCTAGTCTTTTCATCTTCAATTATTGAACATTCTACAACATTAACAAGTCTTTCTTTATAGGGTATATCATTTACCCATAAGCAATTTTGAAATTTATTTATTTCTATATTTTTTAATTCTTGATAATCTGCCCAAAGAGTTTTCGTTCTGCCTTCTTTAAATCTAAAAATATACTTCCAATTATTTTCATTGCATATTTTAAATATAGGCTCACAGGCATACAGGCTATCGCCTAAAAGACAAATAGGTAAACGAGGATATTTTTTCTTTAATCTTGTAGCTAACCGTTTAAATGCTTTTATTTCACAATCTTGTTTATCATAATGCTCATCTTCATTTTCTATAAACTCAGTAGCTATACTAAATACCATATCACCAAGAACAAGTTTAGCTTCTAAAACAGAATGGAAATATGCTGTTTTTTCAACTTCTCCAGTTTTTTTGTTTTTATATTCTCTTTTCAAACAATGCTCACAATGCTTTTCTGGAAAAGTAAATATTCCAGTACCATCAATAGCAATAACCCAATACTTATCAAAAAGTCTATATTGTTCTAAAGATCTCTTTTTAAACAATTCTTTTATCATATAGTCCCTAATTTTTTCAATCTCCGTAGGAGCTAATGTTTCTAAAAA
>NZ_JBTVVN010000095.1:0-1402 GCF_054819755.1 Clostridium sp. DL1XJH146 | reverse complement strand
GTAGTATCAGGAATAGCTATGTCCTTACTTTTCATGTCAGGTTCTAGCGCTGGTGGCCTTACTATTTTAGCAAAAATGATAAAAAATAGATTCCCTAATTTAGAGCTTACAAAAATACTTCTATTTCAAGACATTATAGTCTATATTATCGTTGCCCTAGCAATGGGTGTGAATTATGTTTTGTATTGCGTAATTATGAGTTTTACAAGAGCAAAAACAATAGATGCAATTCAAGAAGGCATGGCTTCCTCAAGACAATGTATAATAATAAGCGATAAAGCTGATGACATAATCAATGATATACAAATAAAATTAGGTAGAGGAGTTACATTACTCAATGCAGAAGGTTGCTACACACATTCAAGCAAAAAATTTATCTATGTAGTAGTACAAAGACACCAATTAATTCCACTTAAAAAAATAGTAAAATCAATAGATTTAACCGCCTTTGTAACAGTATCTTCCGTTAATGATATACTTGGTAATTTTAAACAAAAGAGCTACTCGGTACAATAGCTTACATTTACTACTTGCTACTAAAATACAAAACTATATAAAAATAATCCAGTAGTGAAATTCATTACTGGATTGATTTCATTAATTCATCTTTCTCTTTATAGTCTATTTCTAAAAAACCTCAAAAAATTCTTTTATTTGATTTATTTGTTCTTCTATTTCTTCTGATTTATTCATATCATATTCAGAATCAATAAACTTTCCTATTACTGATAAAGTATATATAGTTCCTTCTTTATAGGCTACTACTATTCTTTGATATGACTCTTCGTCTTCATACTCTAGTAAATATGATTCTTCTGCTCCAGGGATATCTGATTCTACATAGTTCCAACCTCCATAGTATAATTGCAGATAAGCTTCAAAACTTTCCTCCATCATATAACTTGCATACACTCTAACATCATACATAGTATCTTCAAATAATATACATCCATCTGAATTGTCGCTTTCTACAGCTTCTCCCCACTATTTTGGATACTCTACACTATACCCAAATCTACCATTTCCATAAA
Organism: Clostridium sp. DL1XJH146; assembly: GCF_054819755.1. Lineage (NCBI taxonomy): Bacteria > Bacillati > Bacillota > Clostridia > Eubacteriales > Clostridiaceae > Clostridium > Clostridium sp. DL1XJH146. The sequence goes on along the minus strand of NZ_JBTVVN010000095.1, from coordinate 371 downwards.
CTATTTTTTCTCCAATATTTTCTTTATCTCCAATTATTCCTGTTTCACTTGTTTCTGATTCCTGTATTGCTTCTTCACTATCTATAGTATTTAAGGTTTCGCTTTTTATTTCTTGTTCACTAGGTCTGTCACAAGCTGCAAACGTTGCTACAATTAATACTAAAACAATAAATATCCTTATTATTTTTTTCATGAAATCTTCTCCTTAAAATAATTATTAAAAATGCCTTCTATCTTCTCTAAACATCTATATACTATCATAATGCCGTTGCAAAATTTGTTTTATTTTGTAATATTAATAATTTTTAGTAAAAAATAAAACTAGTAGAAATTAATCTACTAGTTTATAACTGGTATTTTAATTTTAAAAA
>NZ_JBTVVN010000094.1:0-1529 GCF_054819755.1 Clostridium sp. DL1XJH146 | reverse complement strand
AATTTGTGAAACGAAAAAGTAAACTTACAGAAGACAAATTTTTAAGTCTATGTACATTTTCAGGAGAAGATTTATGTACAGCTACTCTTGTAAAATTATGTTCCAGATTAAATTCAAATGAAGATGCATCAATAAGTCCTCAAGCTTTGAATAATAGATTTAATTCAAGAGCTGTTGATTTTATGCGAAGCATGTTTAATGAAATGATGAAAATACAGAATAAAGTTCTAAGTGAGGAAGAACAACTATTAAAAACGAAGTTTGAAAGGATTACAGTTGCTGATTCTACTAGAATCAGGCTTCCAGACCAACACAAAAAAGAATATAAGGGTTCTAGTCATAAATCAGAAGTTAAAGTACAATTGCAATTTGATTTGTTATCGGGTGAATTTATACTCTGTGACGTAATGAAAGGTTATAAAAATGATCAATCATATATTCCTAAATTACAGGAAACAGTTATGAAAGGAGATTTGTGTCTAAAAGATTTGGGTTATTTCAAAATAGCAGATTTGAAATTTATTGAATCTAAACAAGCATACTACATATCAAAGATTAAAATAAATATGAATTTATTTAAAAGAGAAGAAGTTATAGAGTATGGATTTAAAGGAAAATCAACTATAAGACAAAGATATTCCCCAATAGATATCTACAAATTCACAGAGCCTTTAGCCGAAGGCGAAACATTGGAACTTCCAGAAATCTATTTAGGGAACACAAATAAAAATAGAATTAAAACTAGATTAATTGTAACTAAATTATCAGAAGAAAACAAGAGGAAAAGAGAAGATAAACATAATGAAGAAATTAAAAAACAAAGAAGGGTAGCAAGTAAAAGAAATGAACAATGGGCTAGTATTAACGTATATGCTACTAATGCTCCTGTTGAAATTTTAGATACTTTAAAAGTTCATGATATGTATTCATTAAGATGGCAATGCGAAATTTTCTTTAAAATATGGAAATCACTTTTTAATATTGATAAGATAAAGAAAACTAAAATAGAAAGATTTCAATGTTTTCTATACGGTCGATTAATAGCTATATTGCTGACCTTATCAATTGTATTTACTTCTAGAAAGCTAGTTTATTTAAATGAAAATAAAGAAATAAGTGAAATAAAGTCCTTTGGAATAGTTCAAGAATTTTTTCGGCCTTTAAGATTAAAACTATTTAAAAGTGAATTTGTAGCAGTAAACCTATTAATAAAAATCTATACTTCTATAAAAAAGCTAGGTATAAAATCAAAGAAAAAAGGTCGTAAAACATCATTATTTATACTAAAAGATGTTGAAATAACAGAAGATGAATTGCTAAAAATGGCAAGTTAATACATGAAATAATTTCCTTTAATAAAACAAATTCACAAAAATATTTGTGGATTTATTTATCATACAAAATTTGAACTCCTTTATGAATAAAATGGGTTAAATTAAATATTATCACAATATTTAATTTCCAATTGTATAAATTAAAATAGCCATCAAGCATTGGAATAAAATTGTATTCTTAGGTTGATGGCTATG
>NZ_JBTVVN010000092.1:0-1578 GCF_054819755.1 Clostridium sp. DL1XJH146 | reverse complement strand
TTTCCCTACTGGAAATTGGAATACATGATTTAAAGTAAGAGCTATACCAGCTAGTCCACTTGTACCAATAGTATTTGGTATTAAAATAGCGGACATATAAAAACAATAAAGAGCACATCCTAGTAAAAACATTCCGGTTTTTTTCATTATAACTAATTTATTTGCTTCTCTATTCATTTTAAACCCCTTATATTGCGTTTTTTATTTTGTGAACATAGTAGCATAGTTTTTTCTATTTAGCATTGTTTGAAAAACTCTATAATTCGACCATTTCTTAATAGATTAATGATTTAGCGAGATTAAGTCATTAAAAGGACAAGTATAGTCTAGAATCCTCTTTTTATATATACCCTTGAAATATAGAAATAAAGCAATTGCAAAGCAATTTTATTATTAAATGTTTAAAAAAAAATATATATAAAATAGGCATGTTTTTATAAAAAATTAACACTAAAACGATATAAATGATTAGTAAACTTGCAAATAAAAATTGGATATGATTTTTAGCCTGCTAGATATTTCAGAAAAAGTTAAAATTAATATTAAATTAATATTAATTTAAGTGATTTTTGGGCATAAAGATAATAAATATAGTAAAAATATATCAATTAGGTTTCTTAAAGCACTTTTAGGGGGAACTGATAAAGAAATAAAATCAGTCGAATTTAAGGAGTAAAAATTAATTAGCGAAATGATATTAGATGAAAAAATAGAAACAGAGGTTATTGATGCTGCATTTATGTTTATTTTAGAAAGCCCATTAATCTTTTAACATTATCTGTATTTTCTTTTGATGTAAGTAATTCTAGAAGAGTGAAAGCAACATCAAATGCTGTAGAAGGATTGTATGAAGTTATGATATTTTTATCAATAATTATTGGCTTGTCTGGTATAACATTTACATTGAATTCAGCTAATTCCTTTTGTCTTTTTCCATCATTAAGATTATATGTAGTTGCATTTCTTCCATTTAAAACGCCACTTTTACCAATAGGAAGTGCGGCAACACAAATGGAAGCAATAAATTTTCCTTGTTTATCAAATTCTCTAATAATATCTAGAAAAATGTCACTAAATGAATCTTCGTAAAAACCAGCTTCTTCAAAACCGCCAGGTATTGCTAAGGCATCAAAATCATTTACATTCAGATCTCTTATGTTCATCTCAGGAATTACAGTAAAGTTCCATGTACATTTAAGAGTTTCTTTTGTACCAACTGTTATTAATTCTGTGGTTCCATCTCCTTCAAAGTTATTCCAACCTATAACATCAGTGAAAACACTTGCTTCAGCAGCTTCAAATCCATTAGCAAGCAATAGACAAACTTTTTTCATAATAATTCCCCTTTCAAATATGACTATAACGTGGTTGCAAATTATGTACTTTATAATAAAATTGTAGCATAATTATACAATTCGGTAAAATCGAAATAAGTGAAATTTATCTTCGTGATTTTTGTTTGATTTAAAAAAAGAACAAGAGTTTGTATAAAATAAACTGATATGGAAATAATAGTAATTAATGAATTAACCGGTTTATTCAAAATAAGTATAGAAAGAGATGATTAAAATAGATTAT
>NZ_JBTVVN010000091.1:0-1768 GCF_054819755.1 Clostridium sp. DL1XJH146 | reverse complement strand
GTTAGTGTAAAGTTTTTTACACTACTTTCTTTATTAAATCTTTATATATCAAGGTTTTCAAAGTTTTTTAGAATAAAAAAACAATGACCCCCTTTTTCTTGTTATAATTGAAGTTCCCACACCACAAAAATAAACCAAGAAAGGATGATCATTGTCATGTCTTCAATTATAACTTATTTATTTTTATATAATCAATATCTTTTGAAAATTATTTCTCAATTACTTCTGTTTATTGCTAAATATATTCCACTTAAACAATGGGCTTTTGAAGATTCACATAGCCCAGAATACCAAAAATTCAAAGTAGACAAGCTACCAAAAATTATCCGTCATGAGAAAGTAGATTATGAATTCCTATTAGCTTATTACAAGCATAAATACAACAAAACCCTTCATCCAGTCAATAGACGCAACGGTAAAACTATTTCTAAAGAAATTGTGTGTCCTAAGTGTGGTGCGCCTCATGATTATATCTACGATAACAATGGAAATAGAGGTCAGTATAAATGTAAAGTTTGTGATTGCAACTTCAACGAAAGCAATTTTGCCACAAACCCTACGATTTTTAAGTGCCCTTATTGTGGTCGAACACTTGAAAAGAAGAAAGATCGTAAACACTTCCGTGTTAACAAATGCGTAAATCCTAAGTGCTCATACTATTTGAATAATCTCAAAAAACTTCCTAAGGATTTAAATCCTTGTGAAAAACATAAGTACAAGCTTCATTACATTTACAGAGAATTCACTATTGACTTCTTCAAAATGGATTTATACTCGCTTCCTAAGCGTGCTATAAACTTTAGATTCAAAAAGTTTAACCCACACATTTTAGGTCTATGCTTGACTTACCATGTTAATCTTAAGCTTTCTACTAGACAAACTGCTCACGCATTGAGAGAAGTGCATGGTATAGATATATCACACACAATGGTTGCTAATTATGCGATGACAGCTGCCGCTGTAATTAAACCGTTTGTAGATTCATTTGACTACAAACCTTCTAAGATACTTTCAGCTGATGAAACGTATATTAAGATGAAAGGAGTCAAACACTACGTCTGGATTGTTATGGATGCTTGTAAGAAATCTATTCTTGGTTATCAAGTTTCTGATACAAGAGCTGTTGGACCTTGTATTCTTGCTATGCGTATGGCTTTTGATAAATTTAAAGTCTTCCCTAACAAACTTCTTAAATTCGTTGCAGATGGTTATAGTGCATATCCTTTAGCCAAGCAACAATTTGAATTAGCAGAAGGTAAAATTTTTGATATAACTCAAGTTATTGGACTTAGCAACGATGATGAAGTATCTACGGAATATCGTTGGGTTAAACAAGTCGTGGAACGCTTAAATCGTACTTTTAAAAGCTCATATCGCGTCACTTGTGGATATGGTAGCGAAGCTGGTGCCCTTTATGGTGTTTCGCTTTGGGTAGCCTATTATAACTTTCTACGCCCACACCCTTATAATTATTGGCGACCTTTAAATGAACTTGATGCCTTAGCGCAAGCCGATAATATGCCTGCCAAATGGCAATTATTGATTTTGCTTGGTCAAGAAACTATCTTAAAAAAGCAAAATAATCAAGTTTCTTAAAATGAATAAAATTTCATAAGCATCAATAAACATTTATTTCCAAAAGAAAGGCTTTATTTTGGTGCGCATTTTTAAGTTTTGATAGATAAAATTAAACATTTTTTCTTATTTCCTATGCTATAATGAGAAATATTTTTCTGCGTACTTTTTTCATAGATTACTTTACACTATC
>NZ_JBTVVN010000090.1:0-1771 GCF_054819755.1 Clostridium sp. DL1XJH146 | reverse complement strand
GCATTGTGCATTGTGCATTGTGCATTGTGCATTGTGCATTGTGCATTGTGCATTGTGCATTGTGCATTGTGCATTGTGCATTCAATTATATATCTTCCTTATCTTTCCCTACTAATATTTTAGAGTTTCCTCCAAATTTAGTTATATCCGTAATATCTTCTCCAAGCTCTTGTGCTAGAATATCAACAATTCTTGATGAACAGAACCCTGCTTGACATCTTCCCATTCCTGCTCTAGTTCTTCTCTTCACACCATCTAAAGTAGTTGCACCGAGTGGCCTTCTAATAGATTCTAGAATTTCTCCCTCAGTTACAGTTTCACATCTACACACAATCTTACCGTAATGAGGATTTTCCTTTATAATTGCTTTTCTTTCTTCATTTGTCATTTCTCTAAATTTCGGTATTGCTTTTCTTATAGGATTGAATTTTTCATTTTTGGCTGGAGCAATTTTATCTACAACAATCTTTTCAACCATCTTAGCAATAGCAGGAGCACTTGTTAAACCAGGTGATTCTATTCCTATAACATTAATAAAGTTCTCCGCATCTTTAACTTCTTCAATAATAAAATCTCCATTTTCAGGATGAGCTCTCAATCCACTAAATTGAGTTATAATATATTTTCTAGGTATATCTGAAACACTGAGACCAGCTTTTTCAAATACCATATCTAATCCTTCTCTTGTTGTTTTAAATTCTGATTTATCTTCAATATCTTCTGCTGTAGGTCCCATCAAAAGGTTTCCGTCAACAGTAGGAGTAACAAGCACCCCTTTACCCAATTTAGTTGGTAGTTGGAATAAAGTCCTCTTTGTCATTCCTCCAACAAATTTATCGAAAAGTATATATTGACCTCTTCTAGGAATTATCTTAATTTTATTTTCGCTAACTATATTATTTAGGTCATCACCATGGACACCTGCTGCATTTATAACCATTTTTGCTTTTATATCTTCATCTTGTGTTTTGATTAAATATCCATAGCTTTCTTTTTTTATATCTACTACATCTTTATTAAATTTAAACTGTACCCCGTTTTCATTTGCATTTTCTGCTAATGCAATAGTCATTTCATAAGGACAAGTAATTCCACCTGTTGGAAGTGTTAATACTGCTACAACTTTATCTGATAAGTTAGGTTCAATTTTAAGAGCTTCTTCTCTATTAAGAATTTCCATAGTATTTGGAACTCCATTTTTTAGCCCTCTTTGTCTAAGGTCTTCTAACTCATTTATTTTATCTTCATCAAAACAAAGCACCAAAGATCCTATTCTCTTAAATGGAAAATCTAATTCTTTTGAAAGTTGATCATAAAGATCATTACCTTCCACGTTTAACTTGGCCTTAAGTGTTCCTGGTATTGGGTCCTCTCCAGCATGAACAATTGCGCTATTTGCTTTAGTTGTACCATTAGCCACATCTGCATCTTTTTCCAAAACAAGAACATTAAGTTTATACCTTGCCAACTCTCTAGCTATAGAACATCCAGTAACTCCCGCACCAATAATTACAATATCAAACATATTATTCCTCCTTTTAGATATAAAAAAGAGCCTTAATCTAAATGGGCTCACTTATCCCACTTAGATTAAGGCTCTCTATTCTCTGCCTTATATACTTTTTATTTGTATAATCATATATTATCACAGTAATTATGTAAGGTCAATACATTTACTGAAATCGTTTATTTTTTTGTGAACTGTGAACTGTGAACTGTGAACTGTGAACTGTGAACTGTGAACTGTGAACTGTGAACTGTGAACTGTGAA